>JAPLSD010000112.1 GCA_026398835.1 Pseudomonas sp. | reverse complement strand
TCACCGTAAACAGTGGAGCAGAGGCCGATGCAGGGGGTCTTGATAGTCTGATTGGGCATAGGTAGGCAGAACGCGGGAAAGCAAAACAGGTCCGCATGTTAGCCCTTTGTCTAACATTCATCACCCCTCAAACTTCAGGGCCTAACTTACCTTTAGAAAATTTTTGCCGTAGAATCAGCCAGCCTTTTAAGGCGCCAATGTCCGTTAGAAGCTGTTTTCAAAGCGTCACGAGCACAGTCGTTCCTTCAGAGCGGTGTTGGCGAGGAGTATTTCCAGCGGGGAAAACTCAGCGCCAACCCTCATCAGCTCCGTTCTGCAGGCGTAAAACTTTGAAAGCAGCTTCTGTGAGGAATTCCGGCAACGCAGGCTAAGTGGCTCAAAAAGCCCCGGAGCGCTGAGTGCCGTGAGTTTCTGGATGAGCGTCCCGGACACCCATTTGGGACCACTGATGAGGGTAATACTGTGCTTGAAGCCTACCGCAAACATATCGAAGAGCGTGCAGCCCTGGGTATCGTTCCCCAGCCGCTAAACGCCGAACAAACTGCAGGCCTGGTCGAGCTGCTGAAGAATCCCCCGGCTGGCGAAGAAGCTTTCCTCGTTGACCTGATCACCAATCGCGTGCCGCCTGGCGTCGACGAAGCAGCCTATGTAAAGGCCGGCTTCCTCTCCGCACTGGCCAAAGGCGAAGCCAACTCCCCTCTGATCGACAAGAAACGCGCTGTTGAACTGCTCGGCACCATGCAAGGCGGCTACAACATCGTGACCCTGGTTGACCTGCTGGACAGCGCCGAACTGGCGCCAGTCGCTGCCAAAGAACTCAAGCACACCCTGCTGATGTTCGACGCCTTCCACGACGTCGCAGAAAAAGCCAAGAACGGCAACGTTCACGCTCAAGGCGTACTGCAATCCTGGGCCGACGGCGAGTGGTTCCAGAAGCGCCCGGTGCTGGCCGACAAGATCAGCCTGCGCGTGTTCAAGGTCACCGGCGAAACCAACACCGACGACCTCTCCCCTGCTCCTGATGCCTGGTCCCGTCCTGACATCCCGCTGCACGCCCTGGCCATGCTAAAAATGGCCCGTGACGGCATCGTTCCGGATGAGCAAGGCGTCACCGGTCCGATGAAGCAGATCGAAGAAATGCGCGGTCAAGGCTTCCCGATCGCCTACGTCGGTGACGTGGTCGGTACCGGTTCTTCGCGTAAATCGGCGACCAACTCGGTGCTGTGGTTCTTCGGCGACGACGTTCCTTATGTCCCGAACAAGCGGGCCGGTGGTTTCTGCTTCGGCAACAAGATCGCTCCGATCTTCTACAACACCATGGAAGATGCCGGCGCACTGCCAATCGAATTCGACGTGACCAACATGAACATGGGCGACGTGATCGACCTGTACCCTCATGCTGGCAAAGTCACCAAGCACAACAGCGACGAAGTCCTGACCACCTTCGAAATGAAGACCCCGGTTCTGCTCGACGAAGTCCGTGCCGGCGGTCGTATTCCGCTGATCATCGGCCGTGGCCTGACCGAGAAAGCTCGCGCCGAGCTGGGTCTGCCACCTTCGACGTTGTTCAAACTGCCTGAAGCACCGGCTGAAAGCACCAAGGGTTATACCCTGGCGCAGAAAATGGTCGGCAAAGCTTGCGGCGTAGCTGGCGTTCGCCCAGGTACCTACTGCGAACCGAAAATGACCACCGTCGGTTCCCAGGACACCACCGGTCCTATGACCCGTGACGAACTGAAAGACCTGGCGTGCCTGGGCTTCTCGACCGATCTGGTGATGCAGTCTTTCTGCCACACCGCGGCGTATCCAAAGCCGATCGACGTGACCACCCACCACACACTGCCTGACTTCATCATGACCCGCGGCGGCGTTTCCCTGCGTCCGGGCGACGGCATCATCCACAGCTGGCTGAACCGCATGCTGCTGCCAGACACCGTCGGCACCGGTGGTGACTCCCACACCCGTTTCCCGATGGGGATCTCCTTCCCTGCCGGTTCCGGTCTGGTGGCTTTCGCCGCAGCCACTGGCGTTATGCCGCTGGACATGCCGGAATCGATCCTGGTCCGCTTCAAAGGCAAAATGCAACCGGGCGTCACCCTGCGTGACCTGGTTCACGCCATTCCTTACTACGCGATCCAGGCTGGCCTGTTGACCGTAGAGAAGAAAGGCAAGAAGAACGCTTTCTCCGGTCGCATCCTGGAAATC
>JAPLSD010000661.1 GCA_026398835.1 Pseudomonas sp. | reverse complement strand
GCGTGCATACCCGTCTCGGTTTCAGGCTTGAGCACCGCCTTGAACGCACGGAAGCGCGCGCGAACATCCTGCATGTTCATCGCGCCGCCGGAGTCGGCCATGTAAACGCACGTAGCGCCGTAGCTTTCCATCAGCTTGGCCTGAGCGGCCAACTGCTCGGCCGGGATCATATGGCTCATCATCAGGAAACCGACGGTGTCCATGCCCAGCTCGCGGGCATACTCGATGTGCTGTTTCGACACATCCGCTTCGGTGCAATGAGTGGCGATGCGCACCACCCGGGCCCCGGCGTTGTAGGCCGCTTTCAGGTCATGCACCGTGCCGATGCCGGGCAACAGCAAGGTGGTGATCTTGGCGTGGCTGATGACATCGGCGGCGGCCTCGATCCATTCCAGATCGGTGTGCGCGGCGAAGCCGTAGTTGAAGCTCGACCCTTGCAGGCCATCACCGTGGGCGACTTCGATCGAGTCAACCTTGGCTTTGTCCAGGGCGCGGGCTATGTCCTGCACGTTCTGCAGCGAATATTGATGGCGAATCGCATGGCTGCCGTCGCGCAGGGTGACGTCGGAGATGTAGAGTTTTTTGCCGGGATTAAAGGTCATGTCGGTCACCTCAGGCGTTTAGCATCGATTGCGCCATGCGCTCGGCGGTAGCCAAGGCAGCGGAGGTCATGATGTCGAGATTGCCGGCGTAGGCTGGCAGGTAATGGGCGGCGCCTTCGACTTCGAGGAACACCGAAGTCTTGAGCCCCGAGAATGTGCCCAGGCCGGGGATGTGCAGCGGGGCGTCTTCAGGGATCACGTCGAACTGGACTTTTTGCTTCAGGCGATAGCCCGGCACATAGGCCTGCACGGCGGCAGCCATCTCGACGATGGAGGCCTCGACCAGCGCCTGATCAGCCGCCTCGGACAACACAAACACGGTGTCGCGCATCATCAACGGCGGTTCGGCCGGGTTCATCACGATGATCGCCTTGCCCTTGGCTGCGCCGCCGATCACTTCGATAGCCTTGGAGGTGGTTTCGGTGAATTCGTCGATGTTGGCGCGGGTGCCGGGACCCGCGGACTTGCTCGCGATCGAGGCGACGATTTCGGCGTAATGCACCTTGGCCACGCGCGATACCGCTGCGACCATGGGGATGGTCGCCTGGCCACCGCAGGTGACCATGTTGACGTTGAGTTGGCCGAGGTTCTGCTCGAGGTTGACCACCGGCACGCAGTACGGGCCGATGGCTGCGGGCGTCAGGTCGATCAGGCGAATGCCGGGTTTGATCGAGCGCAGGAAGGCGTCGTTTTTCACATGGGCACCGGCCGAGGTGGCATCGAAGACGAAATCGATGTCCTTGAATACGTCCATGCGGGTCAGGCCTTCGACGCCTTCATAGGTGGTGGCCACGCCTAGGCGTTGGGCGCGGGCCAAGCCGTCGGAGGCCGGGTCGATGCCGACCATGACCGCCATTTCCAGATGCGTGGCGTTACGCAGAATCTTGATCATCAGGTCGGTGCCGATGTTGCCGGAACCGACGATGGCGACTTTGAGTTTGTTCATTGTTGTTGCCTCATTTGCACGCAAGTCGCCGATCACTCGGCGCTACTCTCGACCTTGAAGTCCACACCGACACGACCGATACCTTCGATCTCGGCCTCGAAACGATCACCGGCTGCTACCGGCACCATCGGTCCGAGTGCACCGGTGAGAATGATGTCGCCCGCCCGCAGCGGATCGCCCAGGCGAGCCATGGTGCAGGCCAGCCAGACGGCCGCATTGAGTGGATGACCGAGACATTCGGCGCCACTGCCGCTGGAGACCTCTTCGCCGTTGCGGGTCATGCGCATGCTGGCTTGGCGCAGGTCGAGCCCATCGAGTCGTCGAGCCGGGCCACCCAATACAAAGCAGCCACTGGAGGCGTTGTCAGCCACGGTATCGACGAAGCGGATGTTCCAGCTCTGGACCCGACTGCCAACGATTTCCAGTGCCGGGACGACCCAGCCAGTGGCCGCCATCACGTCGGCAAACGTGGTGTCGGCGCGGGGCAGATCGCGTTCGAGGATCAAGGCGATTTCGGCCTCGATCTTCGGTTGCAGTACGCGGCCTACAGGCACGCTTTCGTTGTCGCCGTAGCACATGTCGGCGAACAGCGTGCCGAAGTCCGGCTGGTCCACTCCCAACTGCGCCTGCACCTTGGGATTGGTCAGACCGATCTTGCGGCCGACCACGCGGCGTCCGTTGGCCACGCCATGGGCGACGTTGATCCGCTGAATGGTGTAAGCGGCCTCGGCGTTGTCTTCGCCAATCTGCTCGCGCAGAGGCGCGATGGCCTCGCAGTCGGCCTCGGCATGGCGCAGGTCAGCGGCCAGTTGTTCCAGAGTGTCTTGAGTAAGGGTCATGTCAGCCTCTGTGATCAGTGGGTCAGGAAGTCCAGGACCATGCGGTTGAAGGCCTCGGCGTGCTCCCACTGGGCCCAGTGGCCGCAGCGATTGAACACATGCAGTTGCGCATGGGGCAGGCCAGCCAGCAGGCGCAGGCCGGTGTCCATGGGCACGAAGCGGTCTTCGCGGCCCCAGACGATTAGCGTTTGGGCAGTGATTTCGTGCAAACGGTGGCTGAAATCCGGGAACTGCTTGGGATTGAGGGTGCTGCTCTTGACGAAGTTTTCCAGGTGATCGCGGCGGGCGAGGATGTTATCCAGACGGGTCTTGAACAATTCATCGGTCAGGCTGCTGGCGTCGAAGACGAAGACATTCATCATCTTCTTCAGGTTCTCGATGGTCGGTTCGCGGTACAGCGCGCCGATCAGTTTGATGCCTTCGGTGGGTTGCGGCACGAAGGCGCTGGGGCCGCCGGTGCCGCCGCCCATTAGGATCAGTTTGCTAATCCGCTCAGGGTAGGCGAGGGCGAAGGCTACGGTGCTGTGGCCACCCATGGAGTTGCCGATGATGTGTACGCGGCCCAGGTCCAGCACATCTAGCAGCCCCTTGAGCGCTCGTGCATTGAGGTCCGAACGCGAGCCATCGCAAACGATCGGGTCGCTTTTGCTCCAGCCCGGGCAGTCCATCAGGATCACTCGGTAACCTGCAGACACCAACGGTTCGATGTTGCGGTGGAAGTTGGCCCAGCCGCTGGCACCGGGTCCGGAGCCGTGGAGCATGACCACGGTTTCGGTTCCTTGACCAACGTCGTTGTAATGCAGTCGCAGCTTCAACTCGCCTTCGTGGATATCGACAAAACGGCTGGTGGAAGCTTCGGTGAAAGCAGGCGCAGTGGCAGTCATGGCAGTTTTCCTCGGATTCAGTGGTTGTTATTGCGCGGCTCGGCGCCAAGGGCGGCGAAGCCAGCGATCCATTCGGGAATTGGGCGGTAGTAGCGGCCTTCGGTCTGATAGGGGCCGAAAGCGGACAGCGCAGCGAAGGCAGCGACCCAGGTTTTCACTTCGTGGGTGGACTTGCCGGCCAAGGCCGACAGCTCGTCATTGGCCAGCGCATCGAGGTCGCTCAGGCGACCCTGTTCCAGGGTGTCGAGAAACTGCTGATCCCACGTCGGGTTGAGCGGATGCAGGCTGTGTTGGTCTTTGACGAAGTCCCGGGCTGCTTGAATGACCCGTTGCTGACGCGCCTGGCGTTCATCGGCTGGCAGTTGGCGGCCACTGCCCATCAGGCGATCGGCCATGCGCGCATCGACCTTGGCCAACTCCGGCACTGGGGGTTGATGGGACAAACCACCGGAGGCCAGAAACAGCACACGTTTGTCCAGCGACTGCGCCCACTGGCCAATCGCTTCGCCGAGCAGACGGGCACGCTTGAAGCTGGGCAACGGCACGGCGACCGAATTGATGAACACCGGAATCACCGGGCAGTCTTGTAAGCCGCCAAGCAACAGCTCCAGCGGTTGGGCGAACGCGTGGTCGACCTGCATGCGATAGGAAACGGCAGCGTCGACACCGGCATCCAGGACAGCCTGGGCGCAGGATTCGGCCAGCGCTTGGGGCACGTCCAAGGGGCCGGCGGCCGTATCGAAATCGCCGATGGCATGGGCTGCCATGCCGATGCAGAAGGCCGGCATCACATCGTAGAAAAAGCCGTTGTAGTGGTCGGGGCCGAAGAGCACGATCAGCTCTGGCTCGAAGCGGGCGATGCGCTCGCGGGCATCAGCGATCATGCCGTCGACTTCGGCCAGCACTTTAGGCGTCGGATCGACGTAGCCCACCAGTGGTGTGTGAGACAAACAGTGCAAATAAGCGCTCATGTCAGGCCACCTTGCTGGCGAGGATCGCCACTGCGGGTTGCGGCAGGGCCTTGATTGCCAGGGCCAATTCATCACAGGCCTGGCCGACGGTTTGCGGAATGGCCAGGCCGGCAAGGAAGCGATCTGGGCGCACCAGGGCGATAGAGGACGAGCCGCGGGCGAACCATTCCTTGAGGCGGCCGGTGCTGTCACCGACGCGGATCACACCTTGGCTGACGTCACTGGCGGCTTTGAGCTGGACGTCCGGAAGTACCTGGATAAAACGCGTGCCCAGTGCTTGCCATTGCTCGATCTGTGCCGCCGTCAGGCCCCAGGTCGGGTCGCAGCCCCAGGCGATGATCGCGAAGTTCTCGCCGATCACTTCGTCCAGCAACACGGTGTCGCCGGCTTCGGTCAGTACCCTGGGCTGAATGAACATCTTGCCCACCGGTGAGCCTTTTTCGCCGGGTACGATCAAGGCACCCTGGGTGTATTGCGGCATCGGCTTGAAACGCATTTCCACGAAGTAGCGTTTGACGGGCGGCAGGTAGTTGAGCAGCCACGACACGCCATCGCGCAAGGTGCCTTGCCAGCGTTTGGGCGGTGCCAACACATGGCCGGCCAACACAGACAGGTCGATCATCGCCTTGGCGTGGTCACGGCGTTCTTGTTCATAGCTGTCGAGCAGGCTGTCGGCGGCCAGGCCTTTGATCACCAGCGACAGTTTCCAGGCCAGGTTGGAGGCGTCGCGCATGCCGCTGTTGTAACCCTGGCCCTGCCATACCGGCATGATGTGCGCGGCATCGCCGGCCAGCAGCACCCGGCCCTCACGAAACCGACCGGCCAGGCGGGCGTTGTGGGTATAGACGCGGCTGCGGATCAACTCGATGCGCTCGGGATTTGGGAGAACCTTGGCCAGCAGCTTGCGCATGTTCTCTGGCTTGCTCAGCTCGGCTTCGGTTTCGCCGGGCATTACCATGAATTCGAAACGGCGCACGCTGTGGGGCAGGGCGGCTGAAACGTACGGGCGCACCGGATCGCAGCACAGGTAAACATGGGGCGTACTCAGCGGGTCGTTGGCGATGTCGACGACGATCCACTGATTAGGCGCGGTCTTGCCTTCGAAGCTGATGTTTAAGGTGCGCCGCACCAGGCTGTTGCCACCGTCGCAACCGATCAGATAACGGGCCTGAAGGCGTTCGCCGCGACCGTTCTGATCCTTGAGGTTGAGCACCACGCCGTTGTCACGTTGCTCGAAACCTTCGAGCTCACGGCCGAACAGCACTTTGACGTTGTCAAAACGCTGCAAGCCTTCGAACAGTACGCGGTCGGCCAAGGGCTGGATGAAGGCGTTGCGCCGAGACCAGCCGAACTCATCGGTCTTGGGCTGTATATCGGCAAAGCAGCGACCCTTTGGGGTCAGGAAGCGCATGGGGGTAGTCGATCAGGCTGTCGAGCTTTTCCACTACGGTGACGTTCACACCACATTGGCCCAGGTAATTGGCGATCATCAAGCCGACAGGGCCGGCGCCAACGATGGCGACTTCGGTGGTCAGGTCCAATGTGGAAGGAGTGGGTGCAGAACTCATGGTCATCTCCGTACAGCGCTTTTGAATTTCTTGTTGGGCGCAGTATGGAAATCACAGGGCTGGTCGACAACGACAACCCTTGTTAGTGTGCACTAAGTGCACATGATTGATTTTAAACAATAAAGGATCTATCTATGAGCGAGACCGAATACAAAGCCGTGCGCGGTCTGATGCGAGGTCTGGCATTGATCAATGGCTTGAACCGATTCGACGGCGGAGCCAGCACCACGCAACTGGCTGAGCAGAGCGGGCTGCACCGCACCACCGTGCGCAGACTGTTGGAGACCTTGCAGGCTGAAGGTTATGTACGGCGTAGCAAGTCGGATGACAGCTATCGACTGACGTTGAAAGTACGCGAACTCAGTGAAGGGTTTCGCGATGAGCAATGGATCTCCTCAATTGCCGCACCCTTGCTCGGCGAGTTGCTGCAGGAAGTCGTCTGGCCCACCGACCTGTGCACGCTGGACGGTGACGCCATGGTTATTCGTGAGACCACCCATCGTTTCAGCCGCCTGTCGTTTCACCGTTCCATGGTCGGTCGGCGTCTGCCCTTGCTAATGACCGCGACCGGGCGCGCGTACTTTGCGTACTGCCCGCCTGCGGAGCGAGAAGAGCTGATTGAGTTGATGGTCAGTCGCGAAGACGAACAATCGGCGCTGGCTGCCGACCGCCGTTTTGTCGATCGGCTGGTGGAACACACCCTTGCCAAGGGCTATGGCGAAAATTATTCGCACTGGGGCCAGGAACGCAAGATCGCCGCCATTGCCGTCCCGATCACCCACGAGGAACGGGTGATGGGATGCCTGAATCTGGTGTACATCGCCAAGGCGATGCCCATCGAGGAAGCGGCTCGCCGCTACCTGCCGGC
>JAPLSD010000171.1 GCA_026398835.1 Pseudomonas sp. | reverse complement strand
GTTAGCCGCCCCCGGCCATGGATGGCCGATGGCGGCGGGCCCACGGAGCAGGACCGGAGCGAGGGCATGCCGAGCCTAAGCGAGGCACCGAACGAAAGGGGCAAGAGCGCTTTGGTTACTTTCGACTGGGCCGGCATTCCGGATTTTCGAAAGTGACCCGCCGTAAGGGCGGAACCTTAAGCCGCCGTGATCGCAAAAACGGATATGTACACAATCAAAGAACCCCGGCTTACGACGGCTTCGCCGCCGAACGGGGCGGTGCGGCGTTCCGACAAGCCCCCTCGCCACAAATACCCATCAGACTCAAGATTTACGTTAAGCCCCCACCATTCAACCCGGGCTTCTTCCGGGCATCTCTATCCGGTGCTGATTCACCCGTCGATAAAGCGTCGCACGGGAAATGCCCAAGGCTTTTGCGGCGGCAATCGGTTTCCAGCGGTGACGCACCAACGCATCGAGCAGTGCCTGGCGTTCCGGGCAATCCCCGGCTTCGTCGCAACCGGCCGAGGGCAATGCGTCGAGACCTGAGCCCAGCAGCTGCTCCGGCAAATGGCTCAACTGGATGACGTCCGTCTCACACACCGCGCAGGCGTAGCGAAGGACATGGCGCAGTTGGCGGACATTGCCCGGCCAGCGGTAACCGAGCAGGCATTCCAGCGCTGCCGTGCCGAGTTTCAACTGCACACCGCACAGCGCGGATTCTTCGCCGAGGATCCGATTGACCAGTGCCAACCGGTCACTGCGTTCGCGCAGGGGCGGTAACTGGAAGCGTGCTCCGCCGAGGCGAAAGTACAGGTCTTCCCGAAAGTCTCCACGGGTTACCATGCCTTCCAGATCACGGTGGGTCGCGCAGATCACCTGGATATCCACGGCCTTGCGGCGCGACGCGCCCAGAGGCGCCACTTCGCCTTCTGCCAGTACTCGCAGCAGCCGCGTCTGCAACGCCAGCGGCATGTCGCCGATTTCGTCGAGAAACAGCGTGCCGGTATCGGCCTGTTGCAGCAGGCCTTGCATGCCTTTGCTTGATGCGCCGGTGAAAGCCCCGGCCACATAGCCGAACAGTTCGCTTTCGATCAGGCTTTCCGGGATCGCCGCACAGTTCACGGCGACGAAAGGGCAATCACGTCGGTTGCTGGCCTGGTGCAATTGGCGGGCGAACACTTCCTTTCCGGAACCGGTTTCGCCCTGGATCAGCACCGGCAGGTTGCGGTCCTTGACCCGCACCGCCAAACGCAGGTTTTCGGCGATACGCGGGTCGAGTTCCGTCGCGGCGATTTCAACCCGCGAGGTCCTCCTGACCGGGCGGCTAGGGGCACTCAAGCGGGCATGCAATTCATTCTGCCCGCCATGGTGGTGTAGCAGGTAAAGGGATTCATCCGCCGCCCGATGCAGCATCTGTTGGTCGAACACCTGGCCGATATGCTCGGGTAGCCGGCCGTAGTGCTGCAGCAAAAAGTGCCGCGCTGCCGGGTTCAGCGCCTGAAGGCGACCATCGTCATCCCAGGCAAACAGGAAGTCAGGGTGACTATCAACATAACCGGCAGTCCCGTGGGCGCGCAGAACCCAATAACCCCGAGCGCTGTTCATGAAAAACGCTTGTTCGATTTCCCGGGCGCTCTGCACCACCATCTGCCGGATCAGGTGTTGGGAACGGCGGTCGTCGGGGGACTGCACGGCCGACACATCGAGCACCCCGAGCAGTTCGCCCTGCGGGTCGAATACCGGCGCGGCGGAGCAGGTCAGACCGATAAATGCAGCGCGGAAATGATCGCGTTTATGGACGGTGATCGGTGCCTTGGCGGTGAGCACCGCAGCCACCCCGCAGGTGCCTTCTTCACCCTCTGACCAGCAGGTGCCGAGGTACAACCCCGCCTTGCGACAGTCATTGCGAATCGCCGTTTCGACCCGGTAGTCGATGGTCTGCCCCTGGGCATCGGTGAGCAGCACGCAGTAGTCGGCGCCGCGCACCCGGCCGTGGAGGCGGGCGACTTCTTCGCTGGCGATACGCAGGAACAGCTCGGAGCGCTCGCGGCATTCATTGAGCACGTTCTGCGAAAGAATGCGCGGCCCCTGCAACGAGCCGGGGTCGAGATGGTGTTGCTCCATGGAGCGGCGCCAGGAGTCGAGAATCAGGCTCGGCACCGGCATTTGCGGCAGGTGCGCGGCGTTCTTCAACACGCGGCTGACACAGTCCACATGGGCCTTAGAGTGTGCGGAAAGCATTAGGGCCTCCGGTTCCAGCTTTTGTAATTGTGCGGCCATTAAGCGCCGTTCATGCCCGTCAGACAAGCGCCAACGCGCCAGCTGGCGGAGTTGAGACGCAACGTCTCAACGTCTCGCGTTGAACCCGGGCAACCTGACATGTCGCGTCTCAGAAGCGCAGTGTTCCGAGCGCTCTCGCATTCAGTCTCAGCCCCTCTGGTTCGGGCGTTACCAGCGATTTTCAGGCATCTGGCATCGCCCTTGCTCTAGCGCTGGTAACGATAAAAATAACCAGAGGTGCCCTATGTCCGACTGCCGATCCGTTCCTGAACGCACGACTGTCCAGGTTGCGTCATGAGCCGTCCACCCTTGACGGTGGGGATCATCGCCAATCCGGCATCAGGCCGTGATCTGAGAAGGTTGACCGCCAATGCCGGGCTGTTTTCCAGCACCGACAAAGTCTCGGTGATCCAGCGTCTGCTCGCTGCCTTCGGCGCTACTGGCGTCGAGCACGTGCTGATGCCCACCGACATGACCGGCATCGCCGCTGCGGTGCTGAAAAACAGTCAGGGCCGACAGGCTCGC
>JAPLSD010000636.1 GCA_026398835.1 Pseudomonas sp. | reverse complement strand
CAGATCGGCCGGCTCAAGGACCAGCCGAATGTGTATTACGCCCAGGCCTACTCAGGTCACGGCGTGAACGCCACGCACCTGGCTGGCAAGCTGCTGGCCGAAGCCATCAGCGGCCAGCAAAGCGGCGGCTTCGACCTGTTCGCCAAGGTGCCGCACATCACCTTCCCTGGCGGCAAATACCTGCGTTCGCCGCTGCTGGCGCTGGGGATGTTGTGGCACAGACTCAAAGAGTTGACGTAAGGCGTAGCGACGCCATCGCGGACACGCTGCGCTCCTACGGACGGTGACATCTGTAGGAGCGAGGCCCGCGAACGGGCCTTGAGGGCGTCGCAATAATGACTCTTCACCTCTTATAATCGCCAGAACGGTTTCAACCCCTCCTCCTGCGCCAGTTCCCGGCTCAAGCCGATATCGCGCAACTCCTCGGTCGTCAGATCGAGCAGGGCTTTGCGGGTGCGCAGACGATGCCAGAACAGACCCCAACGGCTCAGACCGGACGGGGCGTTGCGCATAGTCGCCGCACGTGCCCCATTCTCCTGCCCTGCCACGAGTTCCTGACTGTGTAACGTGAGCCGCACATCGCTCAAGCCGTTCATTTCTCTGCTCCTGTTTACTTGGGTAGCCATGAGCAGACATGATGCGCGGACATCCAAAACCATTACAGATTCAAAGAAGCTGTATTATTTCCATACAGAATTTCCAATCGCGCCACTGAATCCTGTATTTTCAATCCATCTGTACTGGTTATCCGAATCGATCCTATCGAGGCCCCGCCATGACCCTTTACGTCAATCTCGCCGAACTGCTCGGCACGCGTATCGAACAAGGCTTCTATCGCCCAGGTGATCGGCTGCCTTCGGTGCGGGCATTGAGCGTCGAGCACGGGGTCAGCTTGAGCACCGTGCAGCAGGCGTATCGGATGCTGGAAGACAGTGGTCTGGCCACGCCGAAGCCCAAATCAGGCTACTTTGTTCCGGTCGGCCGCGAGTTACCGGCGCTGCCCGCAGTCGGACGCCCCGCCCAGCGACCTGTGGAAATTTCCCAGTGGGATCAGGTACTCGAATTGATCCGCGCCGTGCCGCGCAAGGACGTCGTCCAATTGGGCCGCGGCATGCCGGACATCACCACGCCGACCATGAAGCCGCTGCTACGTGGCCTGGCCCGGATCAGTCGCCGGCAGGACATGCCCGGCCTGTATTACGACAACATCTACGGCACCCTGGAATTGCGTGAACAGCTTGCCCGGTTGTTGCTCGACTCCGGTTGCCAGCTAGGTGCCAGCGATCTGGTGATCACCACCGGCTGCCATGAGGCGCTGTCCACCAGCATTCGCGCCACTTGCGAGCAAGGCGACATCGTCGCCGTGGACTCGCCGAGCTTTCATGGCGCCATGCAAACCCTCAAGGGCCTGGGCATGAAAGCCCTGGAAATTCCCACCGATCCGCTCACCGGGATCAGCCTCGATGCCCTTGAGCTGGCGTTGGAGCAGTGGCCGATCAAGGCCATACAGTTGACCCCCAACTGCAACAATCCGCTGGGCTATATCATGCCGGAGTCGCGCAAGCGGGCCTTGCTGACCCTGGCCCAGCGCTTCGACGTAGCGATCATCGAGGACGATGTGTATGGCGAACTGGCCTACACCTATCCGCGCCCACGGACGATCAAGTCCTTCGACGAAGACGGTCGCGTCCTGCTCTG
>JAPLSD010000397.1 GCA_026398835.1 Pseudomonas sp. | reverse complement strand
TTCGGTGAACTGGGCTTATTTGAAGAAGCCGGCCACGAACAGCAACGCAGCGCCTGGGTACGGGCCAAGATCGAGTGCGACGTGGCGGAGATCAGTTACAGCAAGTTCCGCGAACTGTCCCAGCGAGACCCGGATATTCTCTACGTTCTCAGCGGCCAGATCGCCCAGCGCCTGCGCGATACCACACGCAAAGTCGGTGACCTGGCGTTCTTCGACGTTACCGGCCGGGTAGCCCGTTGCCTACTGGAGTTGTGCAAACAGCCGGATGCCATGACCCATCCAGACGGTATGCAGATCAAAGTGACCCGTCAGGAAATCGGCCGGATTGTCGGCTGCTCGCGAGAAATGGTCGGGCGCGTGCTCAAGGATCTGGAAGAGCGCAATCTGGTGAACGTCAAAGGCAAGACCATGGTGGTGTTCGGCACTCGTTAAGTCGGCAGCAACTTTGTCAGTAGCTGCCGATACAAGGTATCCAGTCGCTTGATTGCATCCGGGGCGGCGAATTGCTCATGCAAGGCAATGTGGCTCTGGGCACGAACACGCTGTTCAAGACCACAGGCTTCATTGAAGCGGTTGACCGCCGCGACCATCGACTCGCGCTCGTTGTCCAGCAACAGCGCGCCGTGCACCAACCCCACCGGGCGCTGACCGCCCTTGCTCTGACGCCAGCGCTGAGCGGTGCCCACCATCTTGCGACCATCGAGATTGACGTTAAAACGCCCGTCGCAGAATGCGCCGTCGACTTCCCCCAGCGAAGGGGTGCCGCCGAGTTCAGCGAGCAGCTCACAGATTGGATCGCACAAGCGTCGATAAGCGGTTTCAATCCGTCCCTGATCACCTTCACTGCGTGGCGGTGCGTAGACCAGTGCAATATTGATGGTTGCCGAAGACTGCGGCACTGGCTCTCCACCGGTCTCGCGCAACAACACCGGCCAGCCGTTGGCGGCCAGCTCAATACTTGCCGCCTCGAAGCCTGGCAAGCGGCTCAATCGCCTGGGCATGACCAGCGCTCGATCACTCGGCTGCCAGAACAACAGGCCGAACTCCTGTTCGCCAGCGCAAACAGAGGCCAGCAAATCCTGTTCGGCGCGCAGGCCGGCTTCGACGGTCAAGGCAATGGGCTGAGTCATGGCAGTAAAATCCTGTGCAATGGGCACACGTCTATATAAAAAAACCGGCATCGCCGGCTTTTTCATTAAATCAGTTTCAGTCGAGAGTGGAGCCGCTCACCGACACACCACGCTCAGGGAAAAACAACCGTTGCAGCTCAGCACCCGGACTCTCCGCGCGCATGAACGCCTCGCCGACCAGGAACGAATACACGTCGCTGATTTCCATCAGCTCGACATCGGCTCGATTGAAGATGCCACTCTCGGTGATCACCAAGCGATCACGCGGGATACGCGGCAATAGATCGAGGGTGGTTTCCAGATTGACCTCAAAGGTGTGCAGGTTACGGTTATTAACCCCCACCAGCGGTGTGTCGAGGGTTTTCAAGGCCCGCTCCAGTTCGTCACCGTCGTGCACTTCAACCAGCACGTCGAGACCAACGCTTTTCGCCACAGCTGCCAGCTCGGCCATTTTCACGTCGTCCAGCGCGGAAACGATCAACAACACGCAATCAGCGCCAAGCGCTCGGGCTTCAACGATCTGATAAGGATCGACCATGAAATCCTTGCGGATCACCGGCAGCTTGCACGCCGCCCGGGCCTGTTGCAGGTAAGCATCGGCACCCTGGAAGTAATCGATGTCGGTCAGCACCGACAGACAGGTCGCGCCGCCTTTTTCATAGCTCTTGGCGATGTCTGCCGGTACAAAGTTCTCGCGGATCACGCCTTTGCTTGGCGAGGCTTTTTTGATCTCGGCAATTACCGCCGGGTGTTTGAGCTTGGCCTGGGCGATCAGCGCCTTGGCAAAACCGCGTGGTGCATCGGCCACCTTGGCCAGTGCTTCCAGCTCGGCAAGCGTCACGCGAGCGCTGCGCTCGGCCACTTCCTCGACTTTGCGGGCGAGAATTTTTTCCAGAACCGTCGGCACACTCATCCTTCATTCTCCATCTTGAATACCGCGGTGAACGCGCCCAACTCTTCGAGCTTCTCCCGAGCCAGCCCGGTATGCAGCGCATCGTGAGCCAAGGCAACACCCTCTTTGAGGCTGCTCGCATGATCGGCGGCATACAGCGCAGCGCCGGCATTGAGCACGATCATTTCCGCAGCTTTCTGGCCGTACTCGGTTTTACGACGCCCCAAGGCATCGCGAATCAATTCAAGCGACGCCGCCGGGCTATCGACCACCAGGCCGAACAGACTCTGACTCTTTATACCGAGGTCTTCAGGCTGGACCCAATACTCGGTTATTTCGCCATCTTTCAGTTCAGCAACAAAGGTCGGGGCCGCGAGGCTGAATTCGTCCAGACCATCCTGGGAATGCACCACCAGCACATGCTTGCTGCCCAAACGCTGCAAGACTTCGGCCAATGGACGGCACAACGCCTGAGTGAACACGCCAACCACCTGATGCTTCACACCGGCCGGATTTGTAAGCGGGCCAAGCATGTTGAACAGCGTGCGCAGGCCCAAGTCACGGCGCGGCGCGGCGGCGTACTTCATTGCGCCGTGATGGGACTGAGCGAACATGAAGCCAATGCCGACGTTATCAATGCAACGTGCCACTTGAACCGGCGTCAGGTTTAGATAGATGCCGGCAGCCTCCAGTAGATCGGCGCTGCCGCTTTTGCCGGAAACCGCACGGTTACCGTGCTTGGCCACTGTGCAACCGGCCGCGGCGACCACAAACGAAGCCGCCGTCGACACGTTGAAAATATTTGCACCGTCACCACCAGTGCCGACCACATCGACCACGCCATCGAGGGTTTTCAGTTCGACCTTATCCGCCAGCTCACGCATGACCGAGACGGCACCGACGATCTCGTCGATGCTCTCGCTTTTCATGCGCATGGCCATCATAAAGGCGCCGATCTGCGCGTCAGTGCATTGCCCGGTCATGATCTCGCGCATGACATCGCGCATCTCATCAGTACTCAGGTCCAGGTGGCCGACGATACGGCTCAGGGCAGTCTTGATATCCATGGAAAGTCCTTAGCGCGTGCCGCCGCTCTGCTTG
>JAPLSD010000591.1 GCA_026398835.1 Pseudomonas sp. | reverse complement strand
AGGGGTCTTTTTGGTATTTTATTTGGTATTTTCCGGATTAGATTTTTCAATTTACGCATAAATCCTTTCTTGGTGATTTTCTTTTCCATTTTATCCTCCCCACTAAACAATAAATACCTGCTATGGTTAAGGCTAATCCAAACATAAACACCGCCGCTACAATGACCTTTGCTACAGTATCGATATTATCGTCTGTAACATACGGAAGTAACTCTATTATCAACATTATTATCCGCATCCTTCTACCTCTTTGATTACGCTAACGACTTTCTTTTGGTCTGAAAACTTCATCCCGTGGTAACTCGGCAAGTTTACTGATCTCTGGCAAATGTCGTAGGCTACCGGATTGTGCACTTTCTTAAACATCGGTAAACTCGATAGTGGGTAAAAGAATACCCTCGCATCTATTCCAGCTTTCTTAAAAGCTTTTATATATTTGTCCCTGTTGGGTTTTTCGCTAACGATTGTCGGCATCCAAAAGCTATTGAAACAGTTATTTTGTTCAAAATTCATCCTTACAGGCACACCCCTCAGGAGATATTGATACTCTGCAAAAATAAATCTTTTCACACAGACAAGGTTCTCAATTCTTTCTAATTGAGCGCAACCTATTGCCGCCTGAACATTGGAGATTTTATATTTATACCCAATCATCCTAGGGAAAAATTGTTTCTTTTCTTTTGGACTTCTCCCATGGTTGTTAAGCTGGAGAACCTTTTCATAAATACTTGGGTCATTCGTAACAAACATTCCGCCTTCTCCGGTGGTCATTGTCTTTGTTCCATGAAACGAAAACACTCCAAATTTACCCATGCTCCCCGCTAATTTGCTCTTATATTTAGACCCAATGGCTTCTGCCGCGTCCTCGATAACAGGAATATTGTGCTTTTTCCCGATAGCCAATAAAGTATCCATCCAACAAAGATTCCCATAAAGATGAGTCGCTATGATTGCTTTGGTATTCTTTGTAATTTCCGTTACAACCCTATCAGGGCTTATACACCAAGTCGTAGGATCGATATCCGCAAATACTGGAGTAGCCCCAAGATACATGATCGGAGCACAAGTTGCTATCCAGTTTGTATCAGCAAGAATAACCTCGTCTTCTTCTCCTACCCCCAGCGCCGAAAGCCCAAGATGTAATGCGCCTGTGCATGATGAGGTCGCGTGGGCGTACTTT
>JAPLSD010000527.1 GCA_026398835.1 Pseudomonas sp. | reverse complement strand
ATTTTGACCGACCAAGCGTCTTGCAAGCGCGATACGCTCGTGTACGGTAGGCCTCACGCCAGCCAGATCAGGAGAGGACCATGGACGAAATCACCCAGCTTGCCGCCGAACTTGGCAGGCGTTTGCAGGTTCTGAATGCCCACGTCAGCACCGCCGAGTCTTGCACCGGTGGGGGGATCGCCGAAGCCATTACCCGGATTGCCGGCAGTTCGGCCTGGTTCGAGGCTGGTTATGTCACCTATTCCAATCGTCAGAAAACCCTGCAATTGAATGTTCCCACTGAGTTGTTCGATCAGGTGGGTGCGGTCAGTCGTGAAGTGGTCGAGGCCATGGTCCGTGGCGCGCAGGACAAAAGTCGTGCGCGTTTTACCGTCGCCGTCAGCGGCGTGGCCGGGCCGGACGGCGGTTCGCCACAGAAGCCGGTGGGCACTGTGTGGCTGGCCTGGGGGGTGGGCGATGCGATCAATAGCGAGTGCCGGTACTTCCCCGGCAACCGTGATGACGTCCGCCGACAAACGGTGAAGGCCGCGCTAGAGGGGCTGCTGCAGCATGCCGCGGGAGAAATCTCAAATCAGGGGTAGGCGATCCTCAAACGCTGTGGAATAATACTGTCTACTTATACAGGTGTTGGCCGTCAGGCCTTATTGATTACGTGAGGACTTTAATGGACGACAACAAGAAGAAAGCCTTGGCTGCGGCCCTGGGTCAGATCGAACGTCAATTCGGCAAGGGTGCCGTAATGCGTATGGGCGATCACGACCGTCAGGCGATCCCGGCTATCTCTACTGGCTCTCTGGGTCTGGACATCGCACTTGGTATTGGTGGCCTGCCAAAAGGCCGTATCGTTGAAATCTACGGTCCAGAGTCTTCGGGTAAAACCACACTGACCCTCTCCGTGATTGCTCAGGCACAGAAGATGGGCGCCACTTGCGCCTTCGTCGACGCCGAGCACGCACTGGATCCGGAATACGCTGGCAAACTGGGCGTCAACGTCGACGACCTGCTGGTTTCCCAGCCAGAT
>JAPLSD010000666.1 GCA_026398835.1 Pseudomonas sp. | reverse complement strand
CGAACCGACCTCGCCCTGGCAGCCGACTTCGGCACCGGAAATCGAGGCGTTCTTTTTACACAGAATCCCCACCGCCGCCGCACTCATGAAATAGTCGACGACATTGGCATCGGTCACCACTTCGCTGAATTTCATAAAGTAGTGCAGCACCGCCGGGATGATCCCCGCCGCGCCGTTGGTCGGTGCCGTCACCATGCGCCCGCCGGCGGCGTTTTCTTCGTTGACCGCCAGGGCGAACAGGTTGACCCACTCCATTGCGCTCAGGGTTGAGCCAATCACGTTGGGCTTGTTCAGTTCCTGCAGACTGCGATGCAGTTTGGCAGCGCGGCGGCGAACGTTAAGACCACCGGGCAGGATGCCTTCGTGCTTGAGGCCTTGCTCGACGCAGTCCTGCATGGCGCGCCAGAGCTTCATCAGACCACTGCGAATTTCTTCTTCGGAGCGCCAGACCTTCTCGTTCGCCATCATCAGTTCAGCAACGCGCAGGTTGTGTTTCTGGCAGAGGCTGAGCAGTTCGACCGCACTGGAGAAGTCGTAAGGCAGCACCGTGCTGTCAAGATCCGCCACACCGCTGCTGGCTTGTGCTTCATCGACGACAAAACCGCCGCCGATTGAATAGTAAGTATCGCGACGCAGCTCGCCGTTTTCGCCTTCGGCGACCAGGGTCATGGCGTTGGGATGGAACGGCAGGTTCTCATCGATCAGGCGCATGTCCCGTGCCCAGAAGAACGGGATCGGTAAACGGCTGTCGAGCAGCAAGGTGTTGGTTTCACGCAGGGTCTCGATCCGCACGCCGATCTGCGACGGGTCGATAGCGTCCGGCCATTCGCCCATCAGCCCCATGATCACTGCATTGTCGCTGCCGTGACCGATGCCGGTGGCCGAGAGCGAACCGTAAAGTTGAACTTCGACTCGCCGCACCTGTTCCAGCACACCGTGTTCACGCAAACCCTGAACGAACAGCGCGGCTGCGCGCATCGGTCCGACGGTATGAGAGCTCGAGGGCCCGATACCAATCTTGAACAGGTCAAACACACTGATAGCCATTACCGCGAACCTCCTGATAAGCACACTCCAGGCGCCAAAGCGCCCGGTGACGGAGCTGCTACGCTCAAACCGCAATCCGCCGAGATGGCCGCATCATCAGGCTTTTGCAGTCCGGCACGGCGTCTCACACCGACTCACTCATGCCCATCAACGTCGCAACCGACCGACAGCAGGTTTCGGCCGTTTTTTGCGGTGCAGATAGACAAAAAGTGCGGTTGCAGGGCTGAAAAAATCTGTAAGCGACGTCACCGACACTGGATGCGACCCTCCCTGTACTGGATACGACGCACCCTGTAGGCGTTTGATTTTTGCTGTTACATGATCAGTCTCGACTCGATTGCAAGGCGCCGTGGTAGAGCAGTTCCCAAAACGCCATCCAACCGCAACACATAAGCGCGGTCGTCCAGTCGGAACACCGCCAAAAAAACACCAAGGAGTCCACCCTATGAAAGGTTCCCAGTCGTTGTTGTTGGCCGCCATGCTAAGTCTGCCTGTTCTGGCTCACGCTGCTGAACCGGCTCAATGCAGTACCGTCAACTTCTCCGATGTCGGCTGGACCGACATCACCGCCACTACCGCGACCACCAGCGTCGTGCTCGACGCCTTGGGTTACAAGACCAAGACCACCATGATTTCCGTGCCGGTGACCTACAAGTCCCTGGCCGACGGCAAAAACATGGACGTATTCCTCGGCAACTGGATGCCGACCATGGAAAACGACATCAAGGCCTACCGCGATGCCGGCACTGTGGACACCGTGCGTACGAACCTCAAAGGCGCCAAGTACACCCTGGCCGTGCCACAAGCGCTTTACGACAAAGGGCTGCATGACTTCGCCGACATTGCCAAGTTCAAAAAAGAGCTGGACGGCAAGATCTACGGCATCGAACCGGGTAACGACGGCAACCGCCTGATCCAGAGTATGATCGACAAGAACGCCTTCGGCCTGAAAGACGCCGGCTTCAAAGTGGTCGAGTCCAGCGAAGCCGGCATGCTCTCGCAAGTCGACCGCGCCCAGAAGCGCAATACCGCCGTGGTGTTCCTGGGCTGGGCACCACACCCGATGAACAAGCGCTTCAAGATTGAGTACCTCACCGGTGGCGACGACTATTTCGGCCCGGATTTCGGTGCCGCGACTGTCCTGACCAACACCCGCAAGGGCTACACCCAGGAATGCAGCAACGTCGGTCAGTTGCTGAAGAATCTGGAGTTCACTGTCGACATGGAAAGCTCTCTGATGGGCAACATCCTGGACGACAAGATGAAGCCTGACTCAGCCGCCAAGGCTTGGCTGAAAAAGAATCCACAGGTGCTCGATACCTGGCTCGCTGGCGTGACCACCATTGACGGTAAACCAGGCCTGGAGGCCGTTAAAGCCAAACTCGCGAAGTAATCGTTGATGCCGGGCGGGCTCGCCCGCCCGGGCTGTTTTTTTCCTTGCATGCGGGACGTTCACTACCATGCTGACTGATCACAAAATCCCCCTAGGCCAGTACATCGCTGCCTTCGTTGAATGGTTGACGCAAAACGGCGCCAGCACTTTCGATGCGATTGCCACGACACTGGAAACGATGATCCACGGCGTGACGTTTGCGCTGACCTGGTTCAATCCGCTGGCATTGATCGGCCTGATCGCGCTGCTGGCTCATTTCATTCAACGCAAATGGGGCCTGACGACCTTTGTCGTACTGTCCTTCCTGTTGATCCTGAACCTGGGGTACTGGCAGGAAACCATGGAAACCCTGGCTCAGGTGCTGTTCGCCACTCTGGTCTGCGTGGTCATTGGCGTGCCGCTGGGCATCGTCGCTGCCCACAAGCCGATGTTCTATACTTTAATGCGTCCGGTACTCGATCTGATGCAGACCGTACCGACATTCGTTTACCTCATTCCTACCCTGACCCTGTTCGGTCTGGGTGTGGTCCCAGGCCTGATTTCTACGGTGGTATTCGCGATTGCCGCGCCCATCCGTTTGACTTACCTGGGTATCCGCGATGTACCGCAAGAGTTGATGGACGCAGGCAAGGCCTTTGGCTGCTCGCGCCGTCAGTTGCTCTCGCGCATTGAACTGCCCCACGCCATGCCAAGCATCGCAGCCGGCATCACCCAGTGCATCATGCTCTCACTGTCGATGGTGGTGATTGCGGCACTGGTAGGTGCTGATGGCTTGGGTAAACCCGTGGTCAACGCACTGAACACTGCCGATATCGCCCTAGGCTTCGAAGCCGGCCTGGCGATCGTATTGCTGGCGATCATGCTCGACCGTATCTGCAAACAACCCGACGCTAAAGTAGGGGGTGACGCATGAGCATAATCCGCTTCGACAAGGTAGATGTTGTCTTCTCCAAAGATCCGCGTGAGGCACTGAGACTTCTGGACCAGGGCCTGACGCGTGACCAGATCCTGAAACAGACCGGGCAAATCGTCGGTGTTGAAAAGGCCAGTCTGGACATCGAAAAAGGCGAAATCTGCGTACTGATGGGCCTCTCCGGCTCCGGCAAATCCAGTCTGTTGCGCTGCATCAACGGCTTGAACACTGTCAGCCGCGGGCAGTTGTTCGTAGAGCATGAAGGCAGGCAAATCGACATCGCCTCCTGCACCCCGGCGGAACTCAAGATGATGCGCACCAAGCGCATCGCCATGGTGTTCCAGAAGTTCGCGCTGATGCCTTGGCTGACCGTTCGCGAGAACATCAGCTTCGGCCTCGAGATGCAGGGTCGTCCGGAAAAGGAACGGAACAAACTGGTCGACGAAAAAATCGAACTGGTGGGCCTGACCCAATGGCGCAACAAGAAGCCCGATGAACTCTCCGGCGGCATGCAACAACGTGTGGGCCTGGCCCGCGCCCTGGCGATGGACGCCGACATTCTGCTGATGGACGAACCCTTCTCGGCCCTCGATCCACTGATCCGCCAAGGCCTGCAAGACGAACTGCTGGAGCTGCAACGCAAGCTGCACAAGACCATCGTGTTCGTGAGCCACGACCTCGATGAAGCACTGAAGCTGGGCAGCCGTATCGCGATCATGAAAGACGGTCGGATCGTCCAGTACAGCAAGCCAGAAGAGATCGTGCTGAACCCGGCCGATGACTATGTCCGCACGTTCGTTGCCCATACCAACCCACTCAATGTCCTGTGCGGTCGCAGCCTGATGCGCACGCTGGACAACTGCAAACGCATCAACGGTTCCGTATGCCTCGATCCAGGCGGTGATTCCTGGCTCGATCTGGCCGAAGGCAACACCATCAAGGGCGCACGCCAGAACGGCGCCAGCCTTGATCTGCAGAACTGGATACCTGGCCAGGCGGTGGAAGGACTGGGCCGTCGACCAACCCTGGTGGACTTCAACATCGGCATGCGCGAGGCGCTGCAGATTCGCTACCAAACCGGTAATAAGCTTGTCCTGCATGACAACCACAAGGTGGTCGGCATACTCGGCGACAGCGAGCTCTACCATGCGTTGCTAGGGAAGAATCTGGGGTAAGACAACAGACACAAAAACGCCGCGAGAGGATCGCGGCGTTTTTGTTTGAAGAGAATATGACTTGAAACACTTACCACAATGAAGCTGCGGTGCATTCGCTGCACCGCATTCACTTCAAGTCTTAGCTATACACCCGGCCCAGGAGCTGCCGATGGCTTTCAAACTGATCGAGCACGTCACGGGTGATCTGCTCCGGCGTGAAGCCCATCAGGTCATAGTCCTGACTGCCGTTGTGCAGATACACCTCGGCGCGGTAGTAATGCTGACGCTCCTCATCGGACTGAGCCGATTCGGTCGGCGTAGCAAGATAACCGTCCAGGCTCACTTCGTAGACAAAAGGGTTGCCCTCTTCCATCTCGAGCCGCACGCCCATGCAACGCTTGGCTTTGCCCAACAACGTTTGCACGTTCAGCCCCTGAGCGCGCAGTTGAGCAGCGGCATCTTCCAACGCCGGGCTGACTTGCTTGTCCATGAAGCGCTGAACAATCGATTGGCTCGGTTGCAGGTCCAACTGAGTCAAACGCTCGCTGAAACCACGGCGACCACGAGCCGCCAGTTCCGCTTGCTCCTGCTCGATCTGCATGTCCTGACGCATGGCCTTGTGCAAGCCGAACATGAACAGCACCAGCACCACCGAGAACGGCAGCCCCGCCAGCACCACCATGGTTTGCATGGCTTCGAAGTTACCCGCGAACAACAGACCGATGGTCACCAGCGTGATCACCACCGACCAGAAGATTCGCAGCCAGTGCGGCGCATCTTCGTCGACATTGCCACCCTTGCAGGACAGGTTGGCCATCATCACCGCGCCGGAATCCGCCGGGGTCAGGAACAGCACGAAACCCACAAAGATCGACACACCGATCACGATCTTCGATGCAGGGTAATGTTCAAGCAGTTGATAGATCGCCATGGACGGTTGCTCCAGGGCGGTTTTCCCCAGTTCTACCGCGCCATGATTCATCACCAGGTCCATCGCCGAGTTACCGAAAATCGACAGCCAGGCCAGGGTGAAGCCCAGTGGAATCAGCAGCACGCCGGCCACCAGCTCACGCACCGTGCGACCACGGGAAATACGCGCGATGAACATGCCTACGAATGGCGCCCAGGAAATCCACCAGGCCCAGTAGAACAGCGTCCACAGGCCCAACCAGCGATCGGATTTCTCACTGTCGCCTTCGTACACATAGAGGTCGAAGGTCTTCAGCACCACGCCGTTCAGGTAGTCGCCAACGTTTTGCACAAAGCCGTTGAGCAAGTGCAGGGTCGGGCCGAACAGCAGTACAAAAATCAGCAAACCGCTAAACAGCACGATGTTCAGGTTGGACAGACGACGGATGCCGTTTTCCACACCGGACACCGCAGCGATGGTCGCCACGGTGCTCATCACCAGAATCACGATCAGCAGGTTGGTGTTGCTGTGGGTCATGCCAAACAGGTTTTCCAGCCCGGACGACACTTGCATCGAGCCTATCCCCAGGTTGGTCACCAGACCCAGCAGGGTCACGAACATGCCAAAACCGTCCACCGCATGGCCGGCCGCGCCTTTGACCCAACGCTCGCCCACCAGTGGGTACAGCGCCGAACGCAGCGCCAGCGGCTGGTTATGACGGTAAGCAAAGTACGCCACGGCCAGACCGACCAGTGCGTAGATCGCCCAGCCATGCAGACCCCAATGCAGGAAGGTCAACTGCAATGCCTGACGCGCAGCGAGGTTGCTGCCCGGCACGCCTTCCGGCGGGTTGAAGTAATGATCCAGCGGCTCGGACGCGCCGAAGTACAACAGCGAAATGCCGATACCAGACGAGAACAACATGCCAGCCCAGGCGCCATAGCTGAAGTCCGGGGTGTCGTCCTTGCTGCCCAGTTTGAGCTTGCCGTAAGACGAGAACGCCAGGCCCACCACAAACACCAGGTAGGCCGCGATCACTACCATGTAATACCAGCCGAAGCTGCGCGACAACCAGGCCTGGGCAACCCCAAGCATTCTCCCGGCTTCTTGCGGCGCGGCAATGAGAATGGCAGTCAGCAGAAGGATCAGCGCGGTAGAGGTGTAGAACACCCAACCGTTGACCGTCACCTTTTCGGGTGGG
>JAPLSD010000839.1 GCA_026398835.1 Pseudomonas sp. | reverse complement strand
CGCCAGGCCTTGCACCATGGAGTGGTAATCGGAAGTCTTGAAGGCGCCCGCGCAGAGCAGCCATTGGCAGCCGGATTGCTTCAACACGTATTCCAGTTCGGAACTGCGGTAAGCCGGATTGATGTTGACCAGGATCACCCCAATCTTGGCGCTGGCGAACTGACTGATACACCACTGGGCACAGTTGGGCGCCCAGACACCAAGACGATCGCCCGCCTGCAAACCCAACGCCATCAACGCCCTGGCATGCAGGTCAACGGCTTCGGCCAGTTGCTTCCAGCTATAGCGCAGTTGCTGATGGCGAACCACCAGCGCCTCGCCCTGCGGATACTGCATAACGGTGTTGTCGAACGCCTGACCGATGGTCAGCGCCAGTAAGGCTTTGCCCTGCGAACCACGGGTGTAGCTCTGACTTGGGTGAGAACCTGGTTGATCCATAACGACCCCTATTGTCTTTATTTGGCGGGTGTAGGAGCCGGGCTTGCCCGCGAAATGGGCGCCGCGATTCGTCTGAAAAACCGCGCTATCGTTCATCGCGGGCAAGGACTAGGCGTCCCCCTACTCCTACAGAAAGCACCTCTACTCTGGCTCAAGTTGACGTTAACGTAAAGGGTGATTGACAGCCGCTCATCGCAGGCTTACGTTAACGTAAAGGTGAGAGCTGATCAGGCGCTCTCCACTCCTGACAAAAACACCAAAGGTGACCCATGAGCTACCCATCCCTGAACTTCGCCCTGGGCGAAACCATCGACATGCTGCGCGACCAGGTTCAGTCCTTCGTTGCCAAAGAAATCGCACCTCGCGCTGCACAGATCGACATCGATAACCTGTTCCCCGCCGATATGTGGCGCAAGTTCGGTGACATGGGGCTGCTCGGGATCACGGTGCCGGAAGAATACGGCGGCGCCGGCCTGGGCTATCTGGCCCACGTGGTGGCCATGGAAGAAATCAGCCGCGGCTCGGCTTCGGTCGCCCTTTCCTACGGCGCGCACTCCAATCTCTGCGTCAATCAGATCAACCGTAACGGCAACCATGAGCAGAAAACCAAGTACCTGCCGAAACTGATCAGCGGCGAACACGTCGGCGCCCTGGCCATGAGCGAACCGAATGCGGGTTCCGACGTGGTCTCGATGAAATTGCGCGCCGACAAACGCGGCGACCGTTTTGTGCTCAACGGCAGCAAGACCTGGATCACCAACGGCCCGGATGCCAGCACCTACGTGATCTACGCCAAGACCGACCTGGAAAAAGGCGCCCACGGCATCAGCGCCTTCATCGTCGAACGTGACTGGAAAGGCTTCAGCCGCAGCAACAAATTCGACAAGCTCGGCATGCGCGGCTCGAACACCTGCGAGCTGTTCTTCGACGACGTCGAAGTCCCGGAAGAAAACCTGCTGGGCGCCCTCAACGGCGGCGTCAAAGTCCTGATGAGCGGCCTTGATTACGAGCGTGTGGTGCTTTCCGGCGGCCCGACCGGGATCATGCAAGCCTGTATGGACCTGGTCGTACCCTACATTCATGACCGCAAACAGTTCGGCCAGAGCATCGGCGAATTCCAGCTGATTCAAGGCAAAGTCGCTGATATGTACACGCAACTCAACGCCAGCCGCGCTTATCTGTACGCCGTGGCCCAAGCCTGCGAGCGTGGCGAAACCACCCGCAAGGACGCCGCTGGAGTGATCCTCTACAGCGCCGAACGCGCGACCCAAATGGCCCTCGACGCGATCCAGATTCTCGGCGGCAACGGCTACATCAACGAATTCCCGGCAGGACGTCTGCTGCGCGACGCCAAGCTGTACGAAATTGGCGCCGGCACCAGTGAGATCCGTCGCATTCTGATCGGTCGCGAACTGTTCAACGAAACCCGCTAAACGGAGCTGTCCATGGCTATCCTGCATACCCAGCTCAACCCCCGTTCGGCGGAGTTCGCCGCCAACAGCGCGGCAATGCTCAAACAGGTCGACGCCCTGCACACCCTGCTCGCTCAAGTGCAGCTAGGTGGCGGCCCGAAGGCTCAAGAACGCCACACCTCGCGGGGCAAACTGCTGCCACGCGAACGCATCAATCGCCTGCTCGATCCGGGCTCACCGTTTCTGGAAATCAGCCAACTGGCGGCCTATGAGGTCTATGGCGAAGAGGTTCCGGCCGCTGGCGTGATTGCCGGGATCGGCCGGATTGAAGGCGTCGAATGCATGATCGTCGCCAACGATGCCACGGTGAAAGGCGGCTCTTATTACCCGCTGACGGTAAAAAAGCACCTGCGCGCCCAGACCATCGCCCAGCAGAATCGCCTGCCCTGCATTTATCTGGTGGACTCCGGCGGCGCTAACCTGCCGCGTCAGGATGAAGTGTTTCCGGACCGTGAGCACTTCGGCCGAATCTTCTTCAACCAGGCCAACATGAGCGCCATGGGCATTCCGCAAATCGCCGTGGTCATGGGCTCCTGCACGGCTGGCGGTGCTTATGTACCGGCGATGGCCGATGAAGCGATCATGGTCCGCCAACAGGCCACCATCTTCCTCGCCGGCCCGCCGCTGGTGAAAGCGGCCACCGGTGAAGTGGTCAGCGCCGAAGACCTCGGTGGTGCCGATGTGCACTGCAAGATCTCCGGCGTGGCCGACCATTACGCCGACAGCGATGAACATGCGCTGGCCCTCGCCCGACGCAGTGTGGCCAACCTCAACTGGCGCAAGCTCGGTGAGTTGCAGCAACGCACACCGATCGCCCCGCTGTTCGCCAGCGAGGAGCTGTATGGCGTGGTTCCAGCTGACGCCAAGCAGCCGTTCGATGTGCGTGAAGTCATCGCACGGTTGGTGGACGGCTCGGTGTTCGATGAATTCAAGGCGCTGTTCGGTACCACGCTGGTGTGCGGTTTTGCCCATTTGCATGGTTACCCGATCGCGATCCTCGCCAACAACGGCATCCTCTTCTCTGAAGCTGCGCAGAAAGGCGCGCACTTTATCGAGCTGGCCTGCCAGCGCGGTATTCCGCTGTTGTTCCTGCAGAACATCACCGGCTTCATGGTCGGTCAGAAATACGAGGCCGGCGGCATCGCCAAACACGGCGCGAAACTGGTGACTGCGGTGGCCTGTGCCAAGGTGCCGAAATTCACCGTAATCATCGGCGGCAGCTTCGGTGCCGGTAACTACGGAATGTGCGGCCGCGCCTACGATCCGCGCTTTTTGTGGATGTGGCCCAACGCCCGCATTGGCGTAATGGGTGCCGAACAGGCCGCTGGCGTGTTGGTGCAGGTCAAACGCGAGCAGGCGGAACGCAGCGGCCATCCCTTCTCCGACGCTCAGGAAGCCGAGATCAAGCAACCGATCCTCGATCAATACGAAGAGCAAGGCCATCCCTACTACTCCAGTGCACGGCTATGGGACGACGGTGTCATTGACCCGGCGCAGACCCGTGACGTCCTCGCGCTGGCCTTGTCGGCCTCGTTGAATGCCCCTATCGAACCGAGCCGCTTCGGCGTGTTCCGCATGTGACTTGGAGCGAAAAAACATGAGCGACTTCAACACCCTCGAACTGCTGACTGACTCCCGTGGTTTTGCCACGCTGTGGCTCAGCCGCGAACAAAAGAACAATGCCTTCAACGCCGAGATGATCCGCGAGCTGATCATCGCCCTGGATCAGGTCCAGAGTGATTCGAGCCTGCGTTTTCTGCTGCTGCGCGGGCGCGGCAAGCACTTCAGCGCTGGCGCCGATCTGGCCTGGATGCAGCAGTCGGCCGAACTCGACTACCACACCAACCTCGACGATGCCCGCGAACTGGCAGAATTGATGTACAACCTGGCCAAGCTGAAAATTCCGACCCTGGCGGTGGTGCAAGGTGCAGCCTATGGCGGCGCGCTCGGTTTGATCAGCTGCTGCGACATGGCGATCGGTACAGACGATGCGCAGTTCTGCCTGTCGGAAGTCCGCATCGGCCTGGCGCCTGCGGTGATCAGCCCGTTCGTGGTGCAAGCCATCGGCGAGCGGGCGGCGCGGCGCTATGCCCTGACCGCTGAACGCTTCGGCGGGCAACGCGCACGGGAAATAGGTTTGCTGGCCGAAAGTTACCCGGCCACCGACCTGGAGCAAAAAGTTGAGCACTGGATCGATAACCTGCTACTCAACAGCCCGGCAGCCATGCGCGCCAGCAAGGACTTGCTGCGTGAAGTCGGCAACGGCGCCCTGACCCCGGCGTTGCGCCGCTATTGCGAAAACGCCATTGCGCGGATCCGGGTCAGCCCCGAAGGTCAGGAAGGCCTGCGCGCCTTCCTGCAAAAACGTCCGCCGAAATGGCAGTCCGACACGACCACCAAGGAGCCGCGTTGATGAGCGCCCCTCTTCTCACCACCCTGTTGGTGGCCAACCGCGGCGAAATCGCCTGCCGGGTGATGCGTACTGCCAAGGCCTTGGGCCTGACCACTGTCGCCGTGCACAGCGCCACCGACCGCGATGCGCGACACAGCCGCGAAGCGGACATCCGCGTCGACCTGGGCGGTAGCAAAGCCGCTGACAGCTACCTGCAAATCGACAAATTGATCGCCGCCGCCAAAGCCAGCGGCGCCCAGGCTATTCACCCCGGTTACGGTTTCCTCTCGGAAAACGCCGGGTTCGCCCGCGCCATCGAAGCCGCCGGATTGATCTTTCTCGGCCCACCCGCTTCAGCCATCGATGCCATGGGCAGTAAATCTGCCGCCAAGGCCCTGATGGAAACCGCGGGTGTACCGTTGGTACCGGGTTACCACGGCGAAGCCCAGGACCTGGAGACCTTCCGTGCTGCCGCCGAGCGCATCGGCTATCCAGTGCTGCTCAAGGCCACGGCCGGTGGCGGCGGTAAAGGCATGAAAGTGGTCGAGGACGTCAGCCAGTTGGCCGAAGCCCTGGCCTCGGCTCAGCGTGAAGCGCAATCGTCGTTCGGCAATTCGCAGATGCTGGTAGAGAAATACCTGCTCAAGCCACGCCACGTGGAAATCCAGGTGTTCGCCGATCAACACGGCAACTGCCTGTACCTCAACGAGCGCGACTGCTCGATCCAGCGTCGCCACCAAAAAGTCGTCGAGGAAGCACCAGCCCCGGGGCTGACCCCGCAACTGCGCCAAGCCATGGGGTACGCGGCCGTGCGCGCAGCTCAAGCGATTGGTTATGTCGGCGCTGGCACCGTGGAGTTTCTGCTGGATGCGCGCGGCGAATTCTTCTTCATGGAAATGAACACCCGCTTGCAGGTTGAGCACCCGGTCACCGAAGCCATTACTGGCCTCGATCTGGTGGCCTGGCAAATTCGCGTCGCGCAAGGCGAAGTGCTGCCGATGACGCAGGAACAGGTCCCGCTGATTGGGCATGCGATTGAAGTTCGCTTGTATGCCGAAGACCCGAGCAATGACTTCCTGCCGGCTACCGGTCGTCTTGATCTGTATCGCGAATCAGCCGCCGGTCCGGGGCGGCGTGTCGACAGCGGAGTGGAAGAAGGCGACAGTATTTCGCCGTTTTACGACCCGATGCTCGGCAAGTTGATCGCTTGGGGCGAGAACCGTGAGCAGGCCCGTCTGCGTCTGTTGAGCATGCTCGATGAGTTCGCCATCGGCGGGCTGAAAACCAACATCAGCTTCCTGCGTCGCATCGTCGGCCACCCGGCCTTTGCGGCAGCGGAACTGGATACCGACTTTATTCCGCGCTATCAGGAACAACTGCTGCCGGCGCCGAACGAGCTGAGCGACGAATTCTGGCAAGCCGCGGCTCAAGCGTTTGCGCAGAGCCAGCCGGATTCCGTTCGTGAAGATGACCGGAGTTCGCCGTGGGCGATTGCCAGCGGTTTCCGCGCCGGACTGCCGGCACAAACCACCCTGCACTTGAGTTGTGAGGGGCAGGACAAAGCGGTCACCCTGGACATCGTCAGCGCTCGTTCTGCCGAGCTTTCGGGTGAGCAGCTGCTGATCGAGCGTGACGGCCTGCGTCATCAACATCGGGCGATCCGCCGCGACGACACGCTCTACCTGCACTGGGAGGGCGATCTGCGCAGCATCAAGCCGTACGATCCGATTGCCGAAGTCGAGGCCAGCCACAGTCACCACGGCGGCCTCACGGCCCCCATGAACGGCAGCATCGTGCGGGTCCTGGTCGAAACCGGACAAGCCGTCGAAGCCGGTGCGCAATTGGTGGTACTGGAAGCCATGAAGATGGAACACAGCATTCGCGCCCCCCATGCCGGAGTGATCAAGGCGCTGTATTGCCTGGAAGGCGAAATGGTCAGCGAAGGCAGTGCATTGGTGGAGCTGGAGTAACAGCGATGAAGTGATCGGTCCGACGCCTGCGCCGGACCGATCAGGTCAGAATTTCGCCGTGGCCTGCATCACCACGCCGATGATTCGGCATTCATCGGTATAGAGGGTTTTCGGATAGGTCGGGTTGAGCGGAACGAGGTAACGTTGCCCGCCCTCCTCGATCAACTTGCGGAAAGTCGCTTCAGCGCTGTCCGGCCAGCGGGCAATAACCAGTTTGCCTGGCACCGCCTCAACGGCCGGGTCGACCAGAATCAGCATGTCTTGCGCGATACTGAGGCCACTGGGGGCGGTCATCGCATCACCGACCACCACCAACCAGAACGCTGCGCCCTGAGCATGATAATCGGACAGCTCGTAGCGTCCCTTGGACTTGGAATAGGCCGGTTGCTCAGCCTCGCGCACTTCGCACACACCTTGCCAATCGCTGACCGGATAGCGGAAGTACGGGTTGTACTTGTCTGCCAGAGAAAGCTCGTAACCCTCCTGCTCGCCCTCCTCATCCTTCGAGGCTGCGGGTTCTCTGATGACCAGCGCCACTTCAAGAAACCCCAACCCCAACTCCTGAAGCACACGATTCATGTCTTCAATCTTGGGTTGGCGACGTTTACTCAGCCAATGGCCGACGCCGCCCTGGGACATCCCTAGGCGCTCTGCAAGTTTCTCTTGAGTGATTTTGAGTTCACTCATTTTGGCCTTGACCAATTCGATCCATTTATCCATGGCCGGAACAATACGTTGTGTACTCGGGCTCTCAATACACACATTGTAGTATTTAAATTATCGTCACAAATACACTATGTACTAGTCTTGGGTTTACTTATTTGACCCACCATTAGAGCACCCGGAATCATGATCACACCCAGCAATGACTCGCCAGAAATGGAAACGGACGTCACCTTCGCCTCGTTGAAAGGCAACGCCGCAGCGCAGCGCGCTCTGGACTATTACTTGAAACCGGCTGTTTCAGAACCCGAAATCGAGGAAAAACTCTTTGAGGTGAAACGCGGTATCAGCAGCGAAGAAGCCATGGTCCACGCTTCGGGCCTGTTGCGTTGCGCAGCGGCCACCGCTTATGAATCCGCAGAAAACCTGTATGGCGCACACCGCGATCTGGCGTTCTCGGTGGTGCATATGATTGATTTGGCCAAAGCCATGGTGGACAGATCGCTGGATGGAGCCCGGGCCGATTGAATAGCGTAGCCGCACGGTCGACGGCATGACAGATACAAAACAGAGGTTGTAGCGAGTACAGGAAGAAATTCCCGACAAAGCGGGGAAAACATTTGACTTGCAAATGATAATGATTATTATTGCGTGCAGCTGGTCGCGAGATCAGTCGATAGCCCAAGAGACCGTAGGTCGGACTCCTGGAATATCTCCTCATCAGGCTAATCACGGTTTTTGACCCGGCTTTTTGCCGGGTCTTTTTTTGCCCGTTTTCTGGCTTGGCTTCAGGCTAATGAAGACCGGGTATGGTCAATGGCGGCGACAATATCAAAAGAGCATCATTTTGCAAGAAAGCCCCCGAAAAACCGGGGGCAAAAGTACCGAAATTAGCACTTGAGAGTCCATCGCATAGTCACTAAGCTGCTGCTGCGTCAAGGATGATGCCCCCCCTCTTTTTTTCCCGAAATTACCCCGCTGTTTCTCTCCCTCCGTGCGTGTAAAGTAGCCGTCATAAAATCATACTCAGGTATCCAGACTATGCCCGTGGCTCAAGGCTCCTTTCAAATTACTGCCAACTTCGACAGTGGCAATATCGAGGTGCTGGACACCAGCAATCCGCTGCAAGTGCTATTGGCCATCAAGCCAGACACCCGCAGTCAGCACTTCCAATGGTTCCACTTCAAGGCCAGCGGGCTGCATGTGGGCCAGGAGCATTGGTTCCGTCTAAGCAACGCGAGCAAGTCTTCCTATAACAAGGCATGGGATGGCTACCAGGCCGTGGCCTCCTACGATCACGTCAACTGGTTTCGTGTGCCGACGATTTTCGAGGGCGATACCTTGCGGTTCAGCCTCGAAGCCAGCGCAACGAACGCCTGGTTCGCCTATTTTGAACCCTATAGCCGCGGACGCCATGACTGGCTGATCGAGCAGGCGCTGATCAAGGCCGGCACCGAACTGCTCGCCACCGGCAAAAGCGTCGAAGGTCGCGACATTCAGTTGCTGCGCAAGGGCACCGGCGCCGAAGGCCAACGCAAGGTCTGGATCATCGCTCAACAGCACCCCGGCGAGCATATGGCCGAGTGGTTCATGGAAGGCATCATCGAGCGCCTGGAGCAGCACGACGATCCCGTGATGAAAAAGCTTCTGGCCAGTGCCGACCTGTACCTCGTCCCCAACATGAATCCGGACGGCGCCTTCCACGGCCATTTACGCACCAACGCCATGGGCCAGGACCTCAATCGCGCCTGGCAGAGTGCTAGCCAGGACATCAGCCCGGAAGTATTTTTCGTTCAGCAGCAAATGGAAAAATACGGTGTTGATCTGTTTCTCGACATCCATGGCGACGAAGAAATCCCCTACGTCTTCACCGCTGGCTGCGAAGGCAATCCAGGTTACACCCCGCGGATCGAGAAACTCGAAGAGCATTTCCGCAGCCACCTGAAACACCAGACCCGCGACTTCCAGACCGCTCACGGCTACACCCGTGACAAACCGGGCAATGCCAACATGACCCTGGCCTGCAACAGCGTCGGCGAGAAATTCGATTGCCTGTCGTTGACCCTGGAGATGCCGTTCAAGGACAACAATGACGCACCGAATGCGATCACCGGCTGGTCCGGCAAGCGTTCGATGCAGTTGGGGAAGGATGTGTTGACGACGGTAGCGGAGATGGTTGGGATATTGCGCTAAGCCGCAATCGGGCTGCATGTCATCAACCGGGACATGCAGTCCGCTTTACTCCACCGCCACCCGCCGACAATCCTCAGGTCCCAACAACCGCCCATCCTCAGCACGCAGCTCCAGACGCCGCAGCGGTTGCCCATTCTTTCGGTCGACCATCACCGAATGCTGTTCTCCCGCCTCATAGAAAAACGCCTCGCCCCACTGCCGCAACCCGATGATCAGGGTGAACAGACCGTTACCTTTTTCGGTCAGCACGTATTCCTGATAGGCACTGCCATCAGACGCGGGCACCACTTCAAAAATCCCGTGGGCAACCAACGTTCGTAGCCGCGCGGAGAGGATGTTCTTGGCCATGCCGAGGTTGCGCTGGAACTCGCCGAAGCGGCGAATGCCATCGAAGGCATCTCGAATGATCAGTAACGACCACCAGTCGCCAATGGCGTCCAGTGAACGGGCGACCGGACATTCGGCGCCTGCAAGGCTTGTGCGTTGGACCATGGGTTGAGCTCGCAGATCGAAGAACGGGAAAGTGGTTGCAATATAAAACCAGCCTCTCTACCGTACAACTGGTTTTATTACGAAACCACATCTGATGGAGCCAGGTATGAAGCTTGAATCACCGATCCTTAACCCGTATCAGCAGCCATACCTCAGCAAAGGCGTGGTCCTGTTGTTCGCCATCGCCGGCGGGCTGTCTGTGGGCAATGTCTATTACGCACAGCCGCTGCTCGACGCCATCGCCCAGTCCTTCGGCATGGACCCGGCGACCATCGGCATTGTCGTGACCCTGACGCAGGTCGGTTATGGACTGGGTTTGCTGCTGTTGGTGCCGCTGGGGGATTTGCTCAACCGGCGGCGTTTGATTGTCGGCCAGATGCTGCTGTCGGTGCTCGCACTGGTGATGATCGCCCTCGCGCCGAGCAGCCTCTGGCTGCTGATCGGCATGGCGCTGACCGGCCTGCTGGCGGTGGTGACGCAGGTGCTGGTCGCGTATGCCGCGACCCTGGCGCTGCCGGCCGAGCGTGGCCGGGTGGTGGGTGTGGTCACCAGCGGCATCGTCGTCGGCATCCTGCTGGCGCGCACGGTGGCTGGGAGCATGTCCGACCTTGCCGGTTGGCGTTCGGTTTATCTGCTTTCGGCGGGCATGACGTTGCTGATGGTCCTGTTGTTGTTTCATGTGTTGCCAAAGAGCGAATATGCGAAGCCAGCCAGTTCCTATATTCAGTTGATTAGCTCGGTATTTACCCTGTTCAAGGAAGAGAAAGTCCTGCGTGATCGAGCGATCATCGCCCTGCTGATTTTCGCCGCTGGGACGGTGCTGTGGACACCCCTGGTTCTGCCCTTGAGTGCACCGCCGCTGTCGCTGTCGCACACCGAAATCGGCTTGTTCGGCCTCGCCGGTGCTGCCGGTGCGCTCGGCGCAGCGCGTGCCGGACATCTGGCTGACCGCGGCCTGGCTCAATGGACCAGCGGCCTGGCGCTTTCGCTGATGCTGGTCTCCTGGCTGGCCATCGCCTTCACTCAGTCATCCTTGTGGGCACTGTTGATCGGGGTGATTACGTTCGACCTCGGCTTGCAAGCGGTACACGTCACCAGCCAGAGCATGATCTACAGCGTGCGCCCCGAAGCCCAGAGCCGGTTGGCGGCGGGTTACATGCTGTTTTATTCCATCGGCAGTGCGCTGGGATCAATCGGCTCGACGGCGATGTACGCCTGGTCAGGCTGGATCGGTGTTTGCCTGCTGGGTGCAGGAATCAACGCCGTAGCCCTGGGGTATTGGTGGTGGATCGGCTTACCCTCGCCACAGGTTCTGCGCAGGACGCACATCACTATTCCACCTGCCCAAATATCTGCGAAGGCCGACGCAGCAGCGGGTCGAACGGGTTGATCCGCGGGCCGATCGCGGCGGCTTCGCGCTTGAGCATTTCCACCACTGTAGGCAGGCGGTCCGGTCCCAGTCGATCACTGATGGTCGCCACGCTCAAGGCCGCCACTGCCCGGCCTTCGCGGTCGAGAATCGGCACCGCGACCCCGGCCATGCCCTGCAACACGCCGGTGTTGCGCCCGGCATACCCGAGGCTGCGGACATTCTCGACTTCCGAACGTAAAAACACCTCGTCATACAGGTGGAAGTCCTTGAGGCGTGGCAGGTTGTAGCGAATCACCGTTTCGCGCTCGTCTTCGGGCAGGAAGGCGAGGATCGCCAGACTGCCTTGACCCACTCCCAGCGCCACCCTTCCGCCGATATCCCCAGTAAAAGTCCGGATCGGAAACGGCCCTTCGCTGCGGTCCAGACAGATCGCGTCGAACCCGCTGCGCGCGAGCAAAAACAACGAATCGCCCAACGATGCAGACAACCGCAGCAGCGCGGGACGGACCAGTTCACGCAGGTTGCCGGTATTCCCGGCACGGGCCGCCAGGGCAAAGAACTCCAGGCTCAGGCGATAGCGTTTGCTGCGCGCGTCCTGCTCGACCATCCCCTCCTCCATCAGGCTGCGCAGTAAACGGTGAGTGGTCGGCTGCGACAGGCCGATGCGCTGGGCTAATTGCGTGACGCGCTCACCACCGTCCGCAGTGTCACCCAGACTACGGAGCACGGCGAACAGTCTTGATACTGCACCTACACCGACTTCATTTTTATTTTCGTTCCGCTCAGTGGAATTCATAGAGTATTTTCTCGACAATAAATTTACTCACTGAATGAAATTGAAAATAGTCGTTCTTTCAGTGAAATAGGCCATTGAGCCCATCCTAGTCTTCGTCCTACTCTGCGTCCATACAGGGGCGATTCGAACAACACCGGCAGCCGACTCAAGTCGAGCGCCAACGCACCCAGCAGCATCCTTTCGTATCTGCCCAATACAAAAAGCGCGCCTCGGCACGCATAACAATCACAGGTGGAACGCAGTTATGGCCTTTGTGCAACTTGAAGGACTATGCAAACGCTATGGCGAGATCGACGCGGTCGTCGCCACGCACCTCGCGGTGGAAAAAGGCGAATTCGTCTCGCTGCTCGGCCCCTCCGGCTGCGGCAAAACCACCACCCTGCAAATGATTGCCGGCTTCGTCGAAGTCACCCGCGGGCGAATCCTGCTCGACGGTCGCGACATCACCCACGCCAAACCCAGCAGCCGCGGCCTGGGCGTGGTGTTCCAGAGTTACGCGCTGTTCCCGCACATGAGCGTGCAGGACAACGTCGCCTTCGGTTTGCGGATGCGCAAGGTGCCGAGCGCCGAGGTACAAAAACGCGTAGCCACTGTGCTGCAACTGGTGCGCCTGACCCAGCATGCCGAACGCTATCCACGGGAGTTGTCCGGTGGCCAGCGTCAGCGCGTCGCCCTGGCCCGGGCGCTGGTGATCGAGCCGCCGGTATTGCTGCTCGACGAACCGCTGTCCAACCTCGACGCCAACTTGCGCGAGGAGATGCAGTTCGAGATCCGCCGTATTCAGCGCGAGGTCGGCATCACCACGCTGATGGTCACCCACGATCAGGCCGAAGCGCTGTCCATCAGCGACCGTGTGGTGGTGATGCAGGCCGGGCGCATCACGCAGATCGACGAGCCCTACAAACTCTACGAGCACCCGCGCACCGAGTTCATTTCCGGCTTTGTCGGCAAGGCCAATCTGCTGCCGGGAGAACGTGACAGCGCCGGTATCGCCCAGGTTCGCGGCAGCCGTGGCCAAGGCGAACTGACCTTGAGCCTGCGCCCGGAAAAAATCGATTTACTGGCAGCGGGCGACGGCCGCTTGCAAGGCAAACTCCTCAGCCGGTTCTTCCTCGGCAGCCAGTGGCTGTACCGCGTTGACACCGCCCTCGGCGAGATCACCGTGGTACGCCGCAACGACGGCTCGGCGCCCTTGGCCGAGGGCACCGCAGTCGGCCTGGACTGGTCGTCGGAACTGTTGCGG
>JAPLSD010000471.1 GCA_026398835.1 Pseudomonas sp. | reverse complement strand
TTCGGTGACCGATCGGGTCGACGGCTTGCAGGCCGGTGCCGATGACTACCTGCTCAAGCCCTTCGACCTGCGTGAACTGGCCGCTCGCCTGCACACCCTGTTGCGCCGGGTCGCCGGGCGCAGCGTCAATCTGATCGAACATGGGCGCCTGACCTACAACCCCAGCAGTCGGGAAACCTTTTTGGCCGGCCAGCCGGTGGATCTGTCTCGGCGTGAGCAGTCGCTGTTGCAGGCGTTGTTGCACAATCGTGGGCGGGTGCTGTCCAGCGAGCAGCTGAAAGACAGCGTCTATGGCTTCAACGATGAATTGGAAAGCAACGCCCTCAACGTGCATATCCACCACCTGCGGCGCAAACTCGGTAACGGTATCGTCGAAACCGTGCGCGGTCTGGGCTATCGCCTGGGGCCGGCCGATGGCGGGGAGCAATAGCCGTGATGAGTCTGCGTTTGCGCCTGAGCCTGACCCTCGGCGTGGCCTTCGCCCTGATCTGGGCCTTGGCCGCGGCCTGGATGCTCAGTGATCTACGCAATCAAATGATGTTTTCCCTCGACCAGCGGCTGGTGGCCTCGGCGCGTATGGTCGCCGGGCTGCTGGAACAACTCCCGGCGTTATCGAGCAAAGGCGAGGGCACGCATTTCAGTGCCGAACAACTGAACATTCCCGGAGGCATGGCCTGTCAGGTCAGCTCCTTGCGCGGCGAAATTCTCGCCCGTAGCCACAGCAACCCTGATCAGAAGCTGGAAGCCGAGAAGATGGGCTTCCACGACCAGATGATCGACGGCGCGCGCTGGCGCAGTTTTACTCTGGACAGAGGCGATGTGCGTATTACCACCGCGGACCGTCAGGTCGAGCGTGAGGCGCTGAACCTCTCCGTGCTGTTGGCGGCTTCAGTACCGGTAGGTGTGGCGTTGTTGGGCTGCCTATGCCTGCTCTGGCTGGGCATCGGCCAAGGCCTGGCGCCGCTGAACCGCATGCGCGATGCCTTGATGCGGCGCAGTGCCGATTCTCTCGAACCCTTGCAGATTCAGCCGCTACCCAGCGAGCTGCAACCGTTGCTCGAAACCCAGAATCAGCTGTTCCAGCGCATCGGCAAAACCATCGAGCGCGAACGCCGTCTCACCGGTGATGCCGCCCACGAACTGCGCAGCCCGCTGACGGCGATCAAGACCCACCTGCAAGTGGCGCGGATGACTGAGGGCGCGGCGCGGGATCAGTCCCTGGCCCGGGCTGAAGAAGGCGCGGATCGTTTGCACCGGACCCTAGAGCAATTGTTGCTGCTGGCCCGGGTCGAAGGCAGCCTGTCGTTCGATGACGGTGTGCAGTGCAACGCCGAGCAGGTGGCGCGTCTGGCCATTCAGGATGCGGCCAGCGGCGATCGTCAGCGGATCAAATTGCACCTGCCCGACGACTGCTCTTGCGCACCGGTAGAAATGCCGTCCGTATTGTCGATTGCCGCCTTGCGCAACCTGTTGGACAACGCCTTGCGCCACACCCCGGGCGATGCTTCGGTCGAGCTGACGCTGGAAACCATCGGCAATCGCGTGCGCTTTCTAGTGCGCGACCATGGCCCCGGCATTGCTCAGGAAGACCTGCAGCACCTGACTCAACGCTTCTGGCGCAACGGCAAGAGCACCGGTTGCGGCCTTGGTCTGGCGATTGTGCAGGCGATTGTTCAGCGTTGCG
>JAPLSD010000577.1 GCA_026398835.1 Pseudomonas sp. | reverse complement strand
TCGACGCGGAACAGCCGGAATGATTGCCGCCTATCAGGCCAGCAGTCAGGCTCGCGTCAATGCTGCACTGGAAACCCTGTTCCACGCGCCCAGCCCTGAGCTGACCCGCCTGTATGAAGCCATGCGCTACAGCGTGATGAATGGCGGCAAGCGCGTGCGCCCGCTGCTCGCCTATGCGGCCTGCGAAGCCCTCGGCGGACTGCCCGAGCAAGCCAACGGTGCGGCCTGTGCAGTGGAGTTGATTCACGCGTATTCGCTGGTGCATGACGATTTGCCGGCGATGGACGACGACGATCTGCGTCGCGGCCAACCCACCACTCATAAAGCTTTCGATGAAGCCTGCGCGATTCTCGCCGGTGACGGCCTGCAAAGCCTGGCGTTCAGTGCCTTGCTCGACCCGCGCCTGAGCGCATCGGATGCCGAAACCCGTTTGAGCATGGTCAGCGCCCTGGCGTTGGCGGCAGGTCCGGCGGGCATGGTCGGCGGCCAGGCCATCGATCTCGGTTCGGTCGGCCTCAAACTCGATCAAGCGGCGCTGGAATACATGCACCGGCACAAGACCGGCGCACTGATCGAAGCCAGCGTCAAACTGGGCGCCCTGGCCAGCGGGCGCGCCGAGAAAGCCGAACTCAAATCCTTGCAGACTTACGCACAGGCCATCGGTTTGGCGTTTCAGGTGCAGGACGACATCCTCGATGTCGAAAGCGATACCCAGACCCTCGGCAAACGCCAGGGCGCCGACATCGCTCGGGACAAACCGACCTATCCGGCCCTGCTCGGCCTGGAAGCGGCCAAGGCTTATGCCTTGGAACTGCGCGATCAAGCCTTGCATGCCCTGCGACCGTTTGACGCGTCTGCCGAGCCATTGCGGGACCTGGCGCGCTATATAGTCGAGCGTCGCAGCTAAAAAAGCCGCGACTCTCGGCGCCATATTGGTCAACTTCCGACCTCCGCGTGGGCAGCTTGCGATCCATAAGGTAAACTGCCGCCTCTTCTATACCTATAACGATTCGCCTGATGCCCACGACGTTTCATGAGATTCCCCGCAAACGCCCTACCACGCCCCTGCTCGACCGTGCCGACACGCCGGCCGGCCTGCGCCGGTTAGGTGAAGCCGAGCTCGAAACCCTGGCCGATGAGTTGCGCCAGGAGCTGCTCTATACGGTCGGCCAGACAGGAGGGCATTTCGGTGCCGGCCTTGGCGTCATCGAGCTGACCGTTGCGCTGCATTACGTCTTCGACACCCCGGACGACCGGCTGGTGTGGGACGTGGGCCATCAGGCTTATCCGCACAAGATCCTCACCGGCCGTCGCGAGCGCATGAGCACTCTGCGCCAGAAGGACGGCATCGCTGCCTTCCCGCGCCGTTCCGAGAGCGAGTACGACACCTTTGGCGTCGGCCACTCCAGTACCTCGATCAGTGCTGCGCTGGGCATGGCGATTGCCGCCCGCCTGCAAAACAGCGAGCGAAAGGCCATCGCCGTCATCGGCGACGGCGCCTTGACCGCGGGCATGGCGTTCGAAGCGCTGAACCATGCGCCGGAAGTCAACGCCAACATGTTGGTGATCCTCAACGATAACGACATGTCGATCTCGCGCAACGTTGGCGGGCTGTCGAATTATCTGGCGAAGATACTTTCCAGCCGCACTTACGCGAGCATGCGCGAGGGCAGCAAAAAAGTGCTGTCGCGTCTGCCCCACGCCTGGGAAATCGCCCGTCGCACTGAAGAATACGCAAAAGGCATGTTGGTTCCCGGCACACTCTTCGAAGAGCTGGGCTGGAACTACATTGGCCCGATCGACGGCCACGACCTGCCGACGCTGATCGCCACCCTGCGCAACATGCGTGACCTCAAGGGTCCGCAGTTCCTGCACGTGGTGACCAAGAAAGGCAAAGGTTTCGCTCCTGCGGAAGTCGACCCGATCGGCTACCACGCCATCACCAAACTCGACCCCCTGGATGCTCCGGCCGCAGCGCCGAAAAAAGCCAGCGGGCCGAAGTACTCCAGCGTGTTCGGCGAGTGGCTGTGTGACATGGCCGCCGCCGATCCGCGCCTGGTCGGGATCACTCCCGCAATGAAGGAAGGCTCCGACCTGGTAGCCTTCAGCGAGCGTTTCCCGCTGCGCTATTTCGATGTCGCTATTGCCGAGCAGCACGCTGTGACCTTCGCTGCCGGCATGGCCTGCGAAGGCGCCAAACCCGTCGTGGCGATTTATTCGACCTTCTTGCAACGCGGTTACGACCAACTGGTGCATGACGTCGCGGTACAGAACCTCGACGTGTTGTTCGCCATCGACCGTGCAGGTCTGGTGGGTGAAGACGGTCCGACCCACGCCGGCAGTTTCGACTTGTCATTCCTGCGCTGCATCCCCGGCATGCTGGTGATGACGCCAAGCGACGAGAACGAACTGCGCAAAATGCTCAGCACCGGTCACCTCTACAACGGCCCGGCCACTGTGCGTTACCCGCGCGGTACCGGTCCGAATACACCGATCGAGAAAAACCTCGAACCGATTGAAATCGGCAAAGGCGTGATTCGCCGCCAGGGCAGCAACGTCGCTCTGCTGGTGTTCGGTGTGCAACTGGCCGCAGCGCTGAAAGTCGCGGAAAAACTCGATGCTACGGTGGTCGACATGCGCTTCGTCAAGCCGCTGGATGAAGCTCTGGTTCGGGAAATGGCCGCCAGCCACAAGCTGCTGGTGACCATCGAAGAGAACGCGATCATGGGTGGCGCCGGTGGCGCCGTCAGCGAGTTTCTCGCCCAGGAAAACATCCTCAAGTCCATGTTGCATCTGGGCTTGCCGGACGCGTACGTCGAGCATGCCAAACCGGCGCAAATGCTGGCCGAGTGTGGTCTGGACGAAGACGGCATTGAAGCGTCCGTGCGCGAGCGGTTGCAACTACTCGGTCTCTGAGCAAAACGGCGCACGCTCGTGCGCCGCGTTTCACCCTCATTTGCTCGGCGCGATCAACTCACACAACTTGGCCGTAGCCGCAATCATCTGCCCGCTCGGCCGCTCCAGACCTTTATCCGTCACCAGCAGCAATTGCCCCTGCGCCACCGCCCTCACCTGCGGCCAGGCTTTCCAGGCGTCGAGCTGCGCCTGGCTGCCGGCCAGAATCACCTCAGGATTGCGCTGCAACACCGACTCCAGATTGACCTGTGGTGCCGGTAAATCCAGGTCGTCAAAGACATTGCGTGCACCGCAGACCTCTAATGCATCGCTGATGATCTGCCCGCCGCCGACGGTATACAGCGGCTGATCCCAGACCTGATAAAACACCTCTAGCGGCTTTTCCCGCTGATAACGCTGACGCAGGCTCTCGAGCTGTTTTCGCAAGTTCACGGCCAGTGTTCGGCCACGCTGCGGCCGGCCGAGTTGTTCGGCAATCACTTCAATTTGTGTGATGAGTTGTTCGAGGCTATGGGGTTCGGCGACGTAGGTGGGAATGTTCAGTCGCTTGAGCTGCTCGCGTTGCGTCGGGCCGACGCTGCCGGGCCAGAGCAACAGTAGATCCGGCTTGAGGCTGAGCAGACGCTCCATATCCAACTGACCATAACGCCCTACCGAAGGCACGGTTTTCAACTCAGGCGGACGCTCACCGGCATCGAGCACGCCAACCAGCAGATCGGCAGAGCCCAGTTCAACGACAATTTCGGAGAGAGACGGCGCGAGGCTGACCACCCGTTCCACTGCCTCCGTTGAGCCACTGATGGCCAGCAGCAGGACCGCCAGCCAACTACGCATCAACCGAGTTGACGCGGAATACGGTAGAGGTAGAACAGCACCGTCGTGGACAGCGCCAGCAGAATCAGCGGCACCGCTTCAAGACCAACGAACACCGCCAGCGCACCGATCCAGGCCGGCAGCGCGGCGGCCAGGAACGCTGTGCGGCGTTTGGCAGCCAAAGCAACCCAGGCGGCAGGCTCTTCAGGGGTGTCGAGGGCTTTCTGGGTGGCGATCAAAGCATGCTTGTAGCCGCCAAAGAAACGCAGGCTGACGAACATCGCCGCCATGCCGGCGATAAAGAACGGCATGGCCAGAACCGGTAACACCGCCTCAGTCTTGCCGAATACCGCATTGATCACGAACAACGGCAGTAACGCCAACGCCAGGTACTGCCACCAGTTGACGGCCAATCGCCGCCGCACTTGACCGCGGGTCACGCCCGATCAGCCTCGCCCTGGTGCTCGTTGCCCATCATGTGGTCGAGCTTGCTGGCCTTGGTGGCCAGGTAGAGTTTGTTGTGCGGGTTGTGGCCGGTGTGCAGCGGCACGCGCTCGGCGACCACGATGCCCATGTCGGTCATGGCTTTGACCTTGCG
>JAPLSD010000389.1 GCA_026398835.1 Pseudomonas sp. | reverse complement strand
TTCGCCAGTCTGACGGTCCAGCGCAGTCAACCCGACGAACACGTCCTTGATCTCGACACCGTAAGCACCAATGTTCTGCATGGGTGCGGCGCCCACCGTGCCGGGGATCAGACTGAGGTTCTCCAGACCGCAGAGCCCTTGCTCCAGCGTCCATTGTACGAACGGGTGCCAGGTTTCGCCTGCCTCCGCCTCAACCACAACCCTGCTACCGTCGTCACTTAACAGGCGAATGCCGCGCGTGGCCATGCGCAGCACCAACGCCGGAATATCAGCGGTGAGCAACAAGTTGCTGCCACCACCGATCACCAGCAGAGGCAATGCCTGTTCAGCCGCATAAGCCAGCGCCTCGCGGACATCGGCGTCGCTATGGGCCTGGGCAAACACCTGCGCACGAACATCCACCCCAAAGGTGTTGAACGGTTTGAGAGAAACCTGCGTTTGCAGTTGCAAGGTCATAACCGCCCCTTCAATTCGATCACCAGCAAATCGCTGGCGCGCTCGATCAAGTCCAGCACCTGCTCGAACCCCTGATCGCCGTCGTAATAAGGATCCGGCACTTCATCCACGGGAGAGTCATAGCGACGCAGGAACAGATCCAGCTCAGCCTTGCCCTTGGCCGGTTGCATGGCTTTGAGGTTGCGCAGATTGCTCTGGTCCATCGCCAGAATCAGATCATAGGTCGCAAAGTCGGCGCGGGTCACTTGCTGGGCACGCTGAGCGGACAAGTCGTAGCCGCGCAACCTGGCGGCGGCTTGACTGCGCTTGTCCGGCGCCTTGCCGATATGCCAGTCGCCAGTGCCGGCGGAGGCGACTTCCACCTGATCCACCAGCCCCGCCTCACGCAACTTGTGGCGCAGCACGCCTTCGGCCGTGGGCGAACGACAAATGTTGCCCAGGCAGACAAACAGAACCCGCATCAAGCCTCCAGCAGGCGCCTAACGCGCTCAAGGTCTTGCGCGGTATCGACACCCGCTGGCAGTGCTTCCACTGCATCGCCGACGTGAATCCGCACGCCGTGCCAGAGTGCGCGCAACTGCTCCAGACACTCGGTGTTTTCCAGCCAGCACGGGCCCCAACTGACGAAGTCATGAAGGAAACCGGCGCGGTAGGCGTAGATCCCGATATGTCGGCGGTAAGGCACGCCGGCCGGCAATTGCTCGCGGTTCTTGGCGAAGTCATCCCGCGCCCAAGGCAATGTGGCGCGGCTGAAGGTCAGCGCCAGGCCATTGAGGTCACTGACGACTTTGACTACGTTGGGGTTGAACAGGGTTTCTACGTCTTCGATCGGCTCGGCCAGCGTCGACATGCGCGCTTCGGGATGAGCTGCCAGATTGGCTGCGACCTGATCGATCACTGCCGGCGGAATCATTGGCTCATCACCCTGCACATTGACCACGATGGCGTCTGCGGCCAGGCCCAATTGCGTAGCGACTTCGGCCAAACGATCGGTACCGGAATTGTGATCTTCACGAGTCAACACCACTTCGGCACCGAACGCCTTGCAGGCGTCAACGATGCGCACATCGTCGGTGGCCACGACCACCCGCTGGGCGCTGCTCTTGCAGGCCTGTTCCCAGACATGCTGGATCATCGGCTTGCCAGCGATCAGTTGCAGCGGCTTACCGGGCAGACGTGTGGAGGCGTAACGAGACGGGATGACGACAGTAAAAGCGGCGCTCATTTATCCAGTCGCTCGTCGACGGTCAGGGTACGGGCTTCGCTTTCGAGCATTACTGGAATGCCATCACGAATCGGGTAGGCCAGACCGGCGCCTTTGCTAATCAGCTCGGTTTTATCAGCACTGAGCTTCAGCGGACCTTTGCAGATCGGGCAGGCAAGGATGTCGAGCAATTTAGTGTCCATGAAAATTCCCTGGATAAAAGCGTTAAGGCAAGAGACGAGCAGGCAACAAACGCATCAACTGCGTATCGAACCAGGCCACGAAGGCTGGAGACGGCACTGCGTCGACCGCCAGATACCACCAGTCGGCTGCCGAAAAGGCACGGCACTTGACCGCATCTTTCTCGGTCATGACCAGCGGCAATGACGGCATGAAATTCAAGGCTGCCGCGCTGTACTCCGCGTGGTCGGCAAAAGCATGCGGGACTGGCCGCCAGTGTAGCGTTTCAAGAGTACTGAAGAAACGTTGCGGATTGCCGATGCCGGCCACAGCGTGCACTGCCTGCCCTGTCGGGAAGTGGTCCAGCGGGCGTCGCTCACCGGTCTGCAGATTGATCAGCGCGGTGGGCACAAGCCTGAAGGCGAAGCCATTGTCGCGATCCTCAGAGGCTCCATTGTAGAGCAGTGCATCGACGCTTTGCAGACGCTCGACAGGCTCGCGCAACGGACCGGCGGGCAGACAGCGACCATTGCCCAGACCGCGTGCAGAATCGATCAGCACCAGTTCGAGATCCCGGGCCAGGCGGTAATGCTGCAAGCCATCATCGGAAAGGATCAGATCGAGCTTTTCGGCAGCCAGTAATGCCTGCACGGCGCGACTGCGATCCGGGTCGATCATCAGCGGTACACCACTGCGCTGAACAATCAGCAGCGGCTCGTCGCCGGCGACTTCAGCACTTTGCCCTGCCTCGACTCGCCACGGCAGTTGTGGCGGCTTGGCGCCATAACCACGACTGACTACCCCGACCCGCAGACCGCTGCGCTGGCAATGGTCGATCAACCAGAGAATCAGCGGTGTCTTGCCGGTGCCACCCACCGTGATGTTGCCAACCACCACCAACGGCACCGGCGGTTGATAGATGTCGCCCTCACCGGCCAGAAATCGTTCACGTTTACGCAGTACCACTTGCCGATACAGCCATTCCAGCGGCTGCAACAACTTCAGCGCGCGATGGCCGGTATACCAGGCGGCGAGTAAACGATCGGAAAGTGCCATCAGTGAGCCGGCGCCGCCTCGACGGTGGTCATGCGCAGATGGCTGAAACCGAGCTTGCCGGCGGCAT
>JAPLSD010000557.1 GCA_026398835.1 Pseudomonas sp. | reverse complement strand
TTGCGCCCCAGGAAGTACCACAGCTGATCACCGGCATAGCTACCGAAGAAGGCCACGACCATCACCAGGTTGAGATCCATGTATCCGCGGAACGCGAGGAAGCCTGCGAGAACCAGAATGGTTTCGCCTTCGAAAAACGTGCCGAGAAAAAGGGCGAAGTAGCCGAAATCCTGAAGAAATTGTTGGAGCATTGTCTGGATGCTGGCGAAATGAACGCGCAGCCTACCCCTTCAGGCACATTCAGGAAAGTATCGAAATGTGTCTCGACGTGAACATTTCCTACAAGGACAATGGGTGCGACTACCGGTCACAGGGCTAAGCACGACTGTCATCTCTTCGTCATAATGGCCGCTTATAACTGTCACGCTCGCCCGCCAGCGCGGGCTCAGGAGTCTGCCGTGAGCTTTACCCCTGCCAATCGTTTGTTTCCTGCTACCCGCCTGCGTCGCAACCGTCGTGATGATTTTTCGCGTCGATTGGTCCGTGAAAACGTTCTGACCGTCGACGATCTGATCCTCCCTGTTTTTGTGCTGGACGGCGAAAACCGTCGCGAGTCGGTGGCTTCGATGCCAGGGGTCGAACGCCTGACCATCGATTTGCTGCTCGAAGAAGCTGCCAAGTGGGTCGAGCTGGGAATTCCTGCGTTGGCCCTGTTTCCGGTGACGCCACCGGAGCTCAAATCCCTCGACGCCGCCGAAGCCTGGAACCCGGACGGCATCGCCCAGCGTGCGACCCGCGCGCTGCGTGCACGCTTCCCTGAGTTGGGTGTGATCACCGACGTGGCGCTGGACCCGTTCACCACCCACGGGCAGGACGGTATCCTCGACGAAGAAGGTTATGTGCAGAACGACATCACCGTCGATGCGCTGGTCAAACAAGCCCTGTCCCACGCTGCCGCTGGTGCTCAGGTGGTCGCGCCATCAGACATGATGGACGGTCGGATCCAGGCGATCCGCGAAGCCCTTGAACTGGCCGATCACGTCAATGTGCGGATCATGGCCTATTCGGCGAAGTACGCCAGTGCCTATTACGGCCCGTTCCGCGATGCCGTCGGTTCCGCGCTGAACCTGGGCAAGGCCAACAAGGCCTCTTATCAAATGGACCCGGCCAACAGCAACGAAGCGCTGCATGAAGTGGCCGCTGACTTGTCGGAAGGCGCAGATATGGTCATGGTCAAACCCGGCATGCCGTACCTGGACATCCTTTATCGGGTCAAAGAAGAATTTAAAGTGCCGACCTTTGTCTATCAGGTCAGCGGTGAATACGCCATGCACATGGCTGCGATCCAGAATGGCTGGTTGAGTGAAGGGGTTATTCTTGAATCCCTGACCGCTTTCAAACGTGCAGGTGCTGATGGCATCCTGACGTACTTTGCCGTTCGTGCTGCTCAATTGTTACGAGAGCAAAAATAGCCCTCCCAGGAACACGTGATGAATACCGAAGGACTCACTGAAGTTGCAGTAAAGGATGCTCAACCTGTGGTCGAGCAAGTCGTCGAAACCCCGCCGGAGCTGGAAACCCCACCGCCGGTAGCGGTCGAGCTGCAGCAAGCGGTGCCGGCGATTGTGCTTCCCAGCCTGGATGACAGCAGCCTGTACATCCATCGCGAGCTGTCGCAACTGCAGTTCAACATCCGCGTGCTGGAACAGGCACTGGATGAGTCCTATCCATTACTGGAACGGCTGAAATTTCTGCTGATCTTCTCCAGTAACCTGGACGAGTTCTTCGAAATTCGTGTCGCCGGTCTGAAGAAGCAGATCACCTTCGCCCGTGAACAGGCGGGAGCCGATGGTCTGCAGCCGCATCAGGCGCTGGCGCGCATCAGCGAACTGGTCCACGGTCACGTCGACCGCCAGTACGCGATCCTCAACGACATTCTGTTGCCGGAACTGGAGAAGCATCAGGTCCGCTTCATTCGTCGGCGTCACTGGAACACCAAGATCAAAACCTGGGTACGCCGCTATTTCCGAGACGAGATCGCGCCGATCATCACCCCGATCGGCCTCGACCCGACGCACCCGTTCCCATTGCTGGTGAACAAAAGCCTGAACTTCATCGTCGAGCTCGAAGGCATCGACGCCTTCGGTCGCGATTCCGGTCTGGCGATCATCCCGGCGCCGCGTCTGCTGCCGCGGGTCATCAAGTTGCCGGAAGAGGTCGGTGGCACGGGCGACAACTACGTGTTCCTGTCGTCAATGATCCATGCGCACGCCGATGACCTGTTCCAGGGCATGAAGGTCAAGGGCTGCTACCAGTTCCGTCTGACGCGAAACGCCGATCTGTCGGTCGATACCGAAGATGTAGAAGACCTGGCGCGCGCCCTGCGCGGCGAGCTGTTCTCCCGTCGCTATGGCGATGCGGTGCGTCTGGAAGTGGCCGACACTTGCCCAAAACAGCTGTCCGACTACCTGCTCAAGCAGTTCAACCTGCAAGAGTCCGAGTTGTACCAGGTCAATGGCCCGG
>JAPLSD010000329.1 GCA_026398835.1 Pseudomonas sp. | reverse complement strand
TGACAAAGCGCAATCTGGGGAACAGACGTTTCCAGTCGTCGCAATGGTAGGCATGCACGCAAGCAGTACGTCCCTCCATCAGGCCATGTCGAGCGAGCACGAAGCTGCCCGTGCATAGACCGATCAACGGCACGTTAGCGGTTGCCGCCTGATGCAGAAACGCCGGATAAGTCTTTGGTGCTGCCTCAAGGGAATCAAGCAGCCCACCAATCACCACTATGTAATCAAATTGCTGAGGATTGGTGAGTTCACTGTCGATAGGTACATCCAGTCCGCAACTGGAAATGACTCTTTGCCCGGGAACGCCGAGGACTTTCCATTGGCAGCGTATAGGGCGGCTCTGATCACCCGTATCGGCGGCATGTCGCAACGCATCGGTAAGCCCTGACAGTGACAGCAAGGGGAAACGCGGCCATAACACAATGCCAATAGATAACTCGGTGGCGCCGCGTCGGCTTGGCGGATGACGTGCCTGGCCATTATCAAGCCCTTCCACGAGGCTTTCGCTGGAGGCCCTGGGCAGTACATCTCCGAAATGTCGCAAATGTTCAATCATTCATGCAAACCATCCAACCAGTTATACCGCCGATCACCATACGATGAGCGCCTGCCCAACACCATGCTGTTCATAAAAAAACAATCGAGGAGCGCGTGATGAAGAAGCACAATGTTCAACTTTTTTCCGGTATCTATGCGGGTCTGCTGGTATCCATGCTGGCCTCGGTACCGGCATTCGCACTGGAAACGGTAGAGCCGGGAAGCCTGACTATTGCGTTCACTGGCGATATGCCGGGAACCGGTTATCAAGATAGCCGGATGGTCGGCTACGACGGTGAAATCCTTCAACAAATTTCTGAGAAGCTGGGTTTGAAGGTTAAACCTGCGTTGATGGACTGGGCCGGCACCATCGCCTCAGTGCAGGCTAAACGCGTGGATGTCATGGCCGGAACCATGGGCTGGACCGAGCAGCGCGCGAAGATCATGACCGTGAGCGACCCGATTCACTATTTCAAGAACGGCATCACCCAGACCGATAAGACCAACTGGAGCAGCCTCAAGGATTTGCAAGGCAAGAAGGTCGGCACCATCACGGGTTTCTCGTTCATCCCTGAGATGCGCAAGATCGAGGGGCTGCAAGTGGCGCTGTATGACACCTCCGATGCAGCGGTGCGCGATCTCCTTGCCGGGCGCATCGATGCAGTGATCGGCGATCCTCCGGTCATGCAATACGCCATTTTCCGCAACGAGCAGTGGCACCTGCACTTCAACGCCTTCACCGACAACGATCCGAATTTCCCACTGCTGACTGGTCTGGGCCAGGTGGTGTACGGCTTCAATAAAGGGGCCAACCCGGAGCTGGTGGCGGCCGTGAACGAGCAGATCCAGTCCCTCTGGAAAAACTGTGAAATGCGCAAGATCGGTGCCCGCTACGGTCTGACTCAGGATGTCTGGTATGTGCCGGAAGGCAAGGACTTGAGGCTTGGTGTCGACCGCCCGGCGGACTGGAAACTGCCCGGCTGCCAGTAAGCGCTTGAGCGGATGAATCGGCCTGATGTCCCGTGCCGATTCATCGACATGTCTATAACAAAAAGAGGTTAACCAAGATGTCGACCCCGTCCGAACCTGCGTTGCTGCGAGTGCATGACCTGCATAAAAGTTATGGTGATCTGGAAGTGCTCAAGGGTATCAACCTGGAGTTGAAAGCCGGTGAAACCCTGTCATTGATCGGCCCCAGCGGGTCGGGAAAGTCCACTTGCCTGCGTTGCATCAATTACCTGGAAAAACCCACCCGAGGCGATATCTGGCTGGGTGACGAGTTGATCGGGCAGATCAAGGACGGTAAACGCGTACGTCTGATGAGTGATCGGGAAATGGCTCCGCAGCGACGCGAGATCGCGATGGTGTTCCAGCTCTTCTACCTCTGGCCGCATTTGAGCGTACGCGACAACGTCGCGCTGGGGCCGATCAAGGCACAGGGTATGCCGCGCAAGCAGGCCTATGAGCTGGCTGATGCCATGTTGGAAAAGGTCCATCTGCGGCACAAGGCCGAGGTCTATCCCGAGCAATTGTCCGGCGGGCAGCAACAGCGGGTCGCTATCGCCCGCGCGTTGGCCCAACAACCTAAAGTCATTCTGTTCGACGAGCCGACCTCGGCGCTGGATCCCGAATTGGTGGGTGAAGTACTGGCCGTGATTCGCGAGCTGGCGCAAGAGGGCCGCACCATGATCATGGTGACCCACGAAGTGCGATTCGCTCGAGATGTGGCGGATCGGGTGATCTTCATGGACGGCGGACATATTGTCGAGCAAGGGCCTTCGGCGCAGGTAATCGACAACCCCAGCCATGAGCGCACCCGCAGTTTTCTTGGGCGCATGGCCATGGAGGGCGCTTGATGGCGAACGTTGAGGTCTTCCTCGGGCTACTGCCCCTGTTGTTGAAAGGCGCGCTCACCGCTCTGGAAATCGCGCTGTGTACCTTGCTGCTGGCGAGCGCCGGAGGGGTAGTACTGGCGGTGTTGCTGACGTTCAGTCGGTCACGGGTGTTGCATGGGGTGATCGGCTGTTTCATTGAATGGATGCGCAATGTTCCCGCGCTGGCGCATCTGTTCCTGATCTATTTCGGTCTCTCCTATCTTGGCATCAACTTGCCTGCGTGGCTGGCCGCCATCGTTGGCTTGAGTCTGGTGGGCAGCGCGGTGTTGGCCGATATTTTCCGTAGCGGCTTGCAGTCGCTGCATGTCGGTCAGCATGAGGCAGGGCTGGCTGTCGGTCTGAGCCGGATGCAGATTCTGCGCTGCATCCTCTTGCCCCAGGCCCTGCGTGTTGCGTTGCCAGCTTTCGCCAACTACGTCACGCAACTGGTCAAGGACACTTCCATCGCCTCGGCCATCGCCGTGCCGGAAATCATGTTTCTAGCGCGCAATCTGGTGACCTCCACCTTCCAGACTTCGCTGATCTATTTGGCTGTGATGTGCATCTACGCCGCAATGATTTTACCGATCGGTGTGGGATTCATTCGGCTCGAACGGCATTTTGGGAGCGCGCGATGATCAGTTTTTTTCAGCAATACCCAGAGTACTGGAGCGACTGGATCGCTCGCCTGTTGCTCGGTGCACGGATCAGCGCCGAGTTGTCCCTGATGGGGTTCGCTCTGGCGGCCATACTGGGGGCGTTGTTGGCCTGGGCGATAAAAAGCCCGAGCGTTCTCCTCAAACGGTCGGCCACGTTCTTTATTCAGAGCATGCGCGCCGTACCTCTTTTGGCGTTGTTGCTGGCCCTGTATTTCGCGTTGCCCAGTCTGGGGTTGACGTTGTCCGGCTATTGGGC
>JAPLSD010000347.1 GCA_026398835.1 Pseudomonas sp. | reverse complement strand
GTGGTTGCCAAGGTGTCTGCGTCGCGGGCGCAAGATCTTCTGGAACGCGATCCACAGTTGTGGGCAGTGGTTGTTTCACCGTGGATTTTGATCCAGGAAAGGGCGCAGGCCTGAATGAGTGCACTAAATTGGTGCTGTCGTTCGGCAAGTAAAAGTGTGTAGGCGAGTAACCGTGATCACAGTGATGGCACGTTGCCGTAGAGAAACGCCCCATCTGATGGTGACGGGTGATAAATCTGCTCAGGGGCGGAACAGTTGGCCGGACATAACGAAGGGCGCTTAATTGTTTCTGAGTGTGAGTAACTGACAGCTTAAACCGGTCGCGGTATTCATCGCAGACAGCGAGCGTCAGATGGCCTTTAGAGGTCGCATCGACCTCTTGCCGATCAATGTATGGAAAGGTCAAATAGCCGCGCATTGCCAGAATCCCTCAGTCTTTATCTTTGTTTTTATTGGGTCGGACTGTAGAAAAAGCCGACAAATACTGGCTCTGGGCGGCGAATGGGGCAATGGTCAAAGCCCTCAATCTGGTTGACTGGTTTGGCCAAAGGGCGAGCGAATGCTCCACAGGGAGCCCCGCGTGAGCTTCAGTTAGCCGTCTTGCCCGTATGGTTATTCAGCGAAATAACCTTGGTTTTGCCAATGCGATGGCGATAGATCTCGCGCAGGTACTTAATGGCCTTTTTCACGCAATCGCGAGACAAACGGATGTCGTTGATCGAGACGAACTTGTCCTTGTCGTTGATCAGCTCGCGATACTTCTTCTCGTACATTGGCTTGATCGCGTACCAGTTGGTGTCGAGGATTTTTGCCGGGTTTTCGAACTCGTTGAGCAAATCGTCGATGAGGTCTTCGTCGAACTCGTCATTAATGATGAAGTCGAGGATCGAGTTGTCCAGCGTGTCATCGAAGCGGTACGGATTACGCGCAAAGCAGCGCTTGATAAAGGCCACGATCAAGGTCAGGAAGTCGTCGGACAGGCACGGACTCTTGGCAATCAATGTGGTCAGCGACAGGTTGGCCGAGGCGCCGATCACCAAGGCGTAACGCTTGAGCGTGGTGTTGGGGAACAAGCTGTTGAGATGGGTCTTCAACCGGTTCAGATCCATGTACGACAGTTTGTAGTCCTTGGGCAAGGACACGATCGATACCACCGACGAGCAATTCTTGAAGAAGTGCAGGTCGTGCAACGCCGCAGCGTCGTAACCCGAGTTCTTGTACTGCTCCAACGACGCGCGATAGCGCTTGGATTCGATCGGCAGCAAGCTGATGCCTTCGATGGCCTGGGTCACTTTGTTGAAGTGCGGCAGGTCGATGGAGCGGAAGAACAGGTCGTCGATGTTCAGGCGTTGCGGCTCTTTTTCGAAGACTTTGAACTTGTCACTCGACGGCGCCGGGGTTTCCGGTACCACGGATTCTGCGTAGGCAATCGCCACTGGGCCAGCCAGACTCATAAACAGGTCATTGGCGTCCAGGCGAATGGTTTCGCCGATGTCGATGCCGGCTCGACGGAAATAGTTCTGGTCGTAGTCGGTGGTCACGGCCTGAGCGGTGAGAATGTTGAAAATCTGCTGAGAGATGTACTGGTTGGCATGCTTTTCCATGGCATTGACATCAATGTTCTGAATGTTGCCGTCATCGCTTTCTTCGGCATAACGCATGATGTCGTTAGAGATCAGCATCATCGCGTTCCATGGGCGGATCCGGCCCATGACACTGGCTTCGCTGCTGTCTTCGTTGTCGAAGTTGTAGGAAAAGTCCCACTCTTCCGACAGGTATTTGCAAAGCAAACGACCGGCGTTGATGTGCAGCGCTTCGGACATTTCGCTGCGGTGATCGGAAATGTTCGGCAGCACGCAAATGCCGCTGGTGAAGATCGGCTCGAAAACGAAAGAATGGCCGCTCTTGCTGTCATGCTCGTCCACCGGTTTGGTGTCGAACGTCTTGTTCATGTACGAGTATTGCTGGGCCAGGCCGAACTCCGAGGCCATGCCAGAACCGGTACCGCCGCCAGCGCTGAAGATCGAGAAGTACAAGCGCGACTGGTTGGCCTTGATCCCGCAAGAGTCGATCAGGTAGGAGTGGATCATCTTCCAGTCCGGACTGGAAAAACGCTGCGTGTCCTTGTTGAGAATGATCTTCGCCAGGTACTGGCCGAGGATCGGTGCGTTACCGGCACCGCCGGCATGGACTTCCGAGAGGTCCATGATCTTCATTTTGCTGTAGTCGCGCAGGAAGCCGCTTTTTTCGCCTTTGCGGGAAAAACGAATGCGCCCGGCGATGTCTTTGTCCAGGTCGCCCAACATGACCAGCGGTTCGACCAGAAACACCGGTTTGGTGGCCTTGTTCGAGCCAAGGCGCAGGTTGTTGCGGATCCACTGCGCAGGACTGTAGCCCTTGTCGCTGTAAGGCTTGTCTTCGTTGTTGAATTCGTTCAGATAGAACTTGCGGGCGTTGTACACCAGCTCCGCGACATCCAGCGCAATGTTCGATCCGCAGCGGCCCAGGCCGATCAGGCAAACCGAAGGAAACTCTTGTTCGCGGCGCAGTTCGTTGTCGTCTTCAAGGGGCGGTGCGTGCGGGAACACCATATCGCGCAGGCCATCGAGGTTATCGAGGATGCGATCGGTATTGGTCTCGGTGAAGTACAGGTACTGTTGGCTTGCAAGTGGGCGCGGGCTGGTCAATGGTTTCGGCCCTGAGGGTTTATCCGGGGATGTCAGCGTCAGTTCGGATATCGCGTTGGCAGGGTTATTTTTAGAAGTCATTAAGCGCCACGTTCTTGGACTGGTCGGCTTGGTGACGAGATGTCATCGAGCCATCACGGATTGGGATCTCGCGACTTTACAGTGCGATATAGGCCCGAGCGATAGGGTTAAACCTTAGAACTCGCTAGGGGGAATCCTTTCCTGAATCCTGATGAATCGGCCAATAATCAACGTTCTTTAATTCAGCAGGAGCAATTTATGAATGCTGCGTTACCTTCTTTGGCGTTTGCGGGTATCGGTTTGATGGGTTTGCCGATGTGCCGGCGGCTACTGGCAGCGGGCTATCCGCTGACGGTATGGAACCGCAATCCGCAAAAATGCGCGCCGCTGGTCGAGGCGGGAGCGCGGCAGGTGGCGACACCCGTTGAGCTGTGCCAGCAGGCCGATGTGGTGATGTTGTGCCTGGCTGATACGGCCGTGGTGCGAGAGGTGGTGTTCGGTACGGATGGCGTGGCACAGGGTGCAGCGGCCGGGAAACTGCTGGTGGACTTCTCCAGTCTTGAGCCGACTGCAACCCGGGAAATGGCCGCGCAGTTGCTGAGTGAGACGGGCATGAGCTGGCTGGATGCGCCGGTCTCGGGCGGTACATCCGGGGCCGAGTCCGGCAGCCTGGCGATCATGGTCGGTGGGCAAGCGATGGATCTTGAGCGCGTGCGGCCAATCCTTTTGAGCCTGGGTCAGCGGGTCACTCACATGGGCGCTGTTGGCGCGGGCCAGGTGACCAAAGCCTGCAATCAGATGATCGTCGCCTGCAATGCGCTGGTGATCGCTGAGGTAGTGGCGCTGGCAGAACGTTCAGGTGTCGATGCAACGTTGATTGCCGAGGCACTGGCCGGTGGTTTTGCGGACTCCAAACCGCTGCAGATCCTCGCTCCGCAAATGGCTGAAAGCCGTTTCGAACCGGTAAAGTGGCGTGTGCGCACATTGCTCAAGGACCTGGACACGGCAGTGAAATTTTCCCGCGAGCAGGGCTCGGCAACGCCCATCAGCGGACTGGCTGCACAACTGATGCGCCTGCATAGCGGTCGGGGCTATCTGGAAAAAGATCCCGCGACGTTAGTCCATCTGTACCGCGAGCAATGTTCAGAAGATTGAGGGCGGCCGGGTTGTGGTGTTTACGCTGGTTGATTTCGTTCAGGACCGGGCGTAATTCCCTGAGCGGGACCGGGCGACTCAGCAGGTAGCCCTGGACGAAATCACAACCGTAATGGTTGAGAAACTCATATTGCTGCTCGGTTTCGACACCTTCGGTAACCACCTGCAAGTGCAGGGTATGGGCCATGACGATAATGGCCTGGACGATCTCCATGTCCTGGGTTGACCTGGGGATGTCCTGGATGAATGAACGGTCGATTTTCAAGGTGTTCAACGGTAGGCGTTTGAGATAGGCCAGCGACGAATAACCGGTGCCGAAATCGTCGAGCGACAGCGAGACGCCGAGAGCGCGAAGCCGTCGCAGCAGCACCAGGGTGTTGGCGATGTTACCCATCAGGGCGTTTTCGGTGACTTCCAGTTCCAGCCGTTGCGGTGCAACGCCGGCGGTTCGCAGTGCACTTTCGATTTCATCGGCGAGTTCCTCGCGCGCCAGATTGAGGGCCGAACAGTTCACCGCGATTTTCAGCTCGTCACAGCCATGCCTGGAAAGCTCGCTCAGATCTTCGCAGGCTTTGCGCAGCACCCAATTGTCCAGTTCAGCGATCAGTCCGTTGGCTTCGGCAATGCCGATGAACCGATCGGGCACCAGCAAACCATGCACCGGATGTTGCCAGCGAACCAAGGCTTCAAGCTTGGTGACCCGACCGCTTTTCATATCAAGGATCGGTTGGTAATAGAGCATCAGACCGGTTTCATCGCACAGGGCGTTGCGCAATTCTTCTTCGAGTTGCAACTCCAGGGTGGCCTTGGTTTTCAGGTTGGGACTGAAGAAGTGCAGCCCGTTACGACCACTGCCTTTGGATTGATACAGCGCCAGGTCAGCGTTTTTCAGCAGTTCCTCGCAGGTCTTGCCGTCGTCGGGAAACACGCTGATGCCGATGCTGGTGGTCATCACCATGCGCCGCCCGGACAGCTCGATGGGCTCCTTCATTTTTTGCATGATTCGTTGCGCCATGTGCCGTGCTTCATCGCGCTCGTGGAGGCTGATCAGGATGCAGAATTCGTCACCGCCAAAGCGTGCAACCACATCGTCATGGCTGCGGGTCGTGCTTTTGATGTGGCAGGCGAGGACTTTCAGCAACTCATCGCCGGCATCATGGCCGAGGCTGTCGTTGATACGCTTGAAGTGGTCGATATCCAGAAACAGCACCGCCAGCTTGCCGCCGTGGGTGCTTTTCTCGATGAGTTTCTCGGCGAAGATCTGGTTGAAACCGCGACGATTGATCAGGTTGGTCAAGGCGTCGTAATGGGCCACTTGCTGCAGCGAGACGCGCGCCTGATCCAGTTGGCTGAGCAGCGTATTAACCCGGCGCAGGTCGTGCTCCTTATGTTGCAGCTTCTTGTCGGCCAGTGCGGCGCTGATGCTGCTGCCGATGATCAACAGGGTGATGACGGCGACGGTCAGACCCAGCTGCATAGGGTTGTTGTCGGCGGGGAGTTGCACAAGGTTCCCGGTGGTGGGCAGCACCAGGGTCAGAGACCACATGCCGGTGAAGTGCATGCTGACGATCCCGGCCCCGAGCAACATGCTGGCGGTGAATTTGAGCAGTTGATGGAGTATGCCGCTGCCATTGCGTAGATAACGAGACAGCAATAAGGCCGCAAGACTTGCGCCAATGGCGATCACTATGGATAAGCCAAACAGCGTGGGTTGGTAGTAGGCAGTGGCATTCGAGCGCATGGCGGCCATGCCGACGTAATGCATGATGGAAATTCCCAGGCCCATCCACACCGACGCTTGCAGGTACTGCCAGAAACGCAGATGCGCGTGACTGAGGGTGTTCATCGCCAGCAACGAGGCAATCAAGGCAATCAACAGCGAAATGAGGGTAATCGGCATCTCGTAATGGATTTCAATCGGCGCCTGGAACGCCAGCATGCTGATGAAGTGCATGGCCCATATACCGCCAGCCAGACAGCACGCTCCTACCCAGCGCCAGATCCGTTGGGATGTGGGGTTTTCCGCATGGCTGACCCGTTCGGTCATATCCAGTACAGCGAAGCCGGCCGTACAAGCGACTACGTAAGCCAACAACACCAGTAGGGGGTTATGACGGCAATCGATGACTACCAGCTCATTCCCCACAAGCTCGGTAACAAAATGCAAACCAAGCCAATCCATAGCATGTCCCGTCGTTGAGTCATTCGGTGCGAGCGCCATGAATATTGGCGAATGGTTGGAGTATAGAGGCCACGCACAGAGCGTAAGCGGTAGTGGCATATTGCTTTAAATGATTTTGAAATTATATCAATGGCGTTTAGGAATAAGCCGATGCAAAGCCTTCTACGGCCTCCATAGGCGGGTATCACCTATACGAATCATTACAGACAGTTAGGGCAGGGCTGACTAGATTGCTGATTCCGGGCTCAGATGCTGCTGGCAGTGAAGCCCTAATAACAATAAAAGAGACGGACCCATGCAGAACTCGAACCAAGCGTCGAATGCCTGGCGCATTCTGTTCCTGTTGTTTCTGGCCAACCTGTTCAACTTCTTCGATCGCACCATTCCGGCCATCATCATCGAGCCAATCCGTATGGAATGGCATTT
>JAPLSD010000033.1 GCA_026398835.1 Pseudomonas sp. | reverse complement strand
GCTACACCGCTGACGCTTCTAGATCCTGCCGAGATCGCCGGCCGGGCCTCCGCATGCATATGGCCAGTAATGGTTTTCGACTCTATCGATTCCACTAATGCAGAAGCTCTACGTTCCATCGAGAGGGGAGTAGCCGCGCCATTTATTGTGCTTGCGGAGCGGCAAACTGCTGGTCGGGGCCGGCGGGGTCGAAAGTGGGCAAGTCCTTTCGCAGAAAATATCTACTACAGCCTGGTACTGCGTATAGATGGAGGTATGCGACAGCTTGAAGGTCTCAGTCTCGTCGTCGGCTTGGCTGTAATGCAGACCCTGCGCGAGTCAGGGGTGCGGGGCGCGGGCCTGAAATGGCCGAATGATGTCCTTGTCGGTCAGAAAAAGATTGCCGGTATATTGCTGGAGTTGGTCGGAGATCCTGCTGATGTGTGTCACGTCGTCTTGGGTGTGGGCGTCAACGTGAATATGCAGGCGACCGAGGAGGTAGATCAGCAGTGGACCTCAATGCGACTCGAGGCGGGTAATACTTTCGATCGCAATCATCTGGTGGCTAGCCTGGGAATGGTGCTTCAGAGGTATTTGAATCGTCATCAGGAGTCTGGCTTTGCGGCCATCCAGGCTGAATGGGAGCAGAATCACCTATGGCAAGGATGCGCGGTTTCGTTGATTGCTGGAGTTAACCAGATTGATGGCATTGTAATGGGCATTGATCGGCAGGGCGGGTTGCGTTTGAAGGTGGGTAATGTGGAGAAAGTCTTCAATGGCGGTGAGCTCAGCCTGAGGTTGCGCAATGATTCTTGAGCTCGACTGCGGTAACAGCTTCATTAAGTGGCGCGTGCTTTTTGCTGATGCAGCCGGTGTATTTGCCGAGGGTGTGGTCGATTCGGATCTCGCATTGCTCAATAGTTTGCGTGACTGTAATGGGTTGGCTCTCAAGCACTGTCGGTTAGTAAGTGTTCGGACCAATGCAGAAACCAGTGCGCTTATTTCATCGCTGGGTGATGCGTTCGGGATATCTGTTGCCTGCGCGGTGCCGGCTCGTGAAATGTCTGGAGTTCGTAACGGTTATGAGGAATACGAACGGTTAGGTCTCGATCGCTGGCTTGCAATGCTCGGAGGGTTTCATCTGGCGTCTGGAGCTTGCGTGGTGCTCGATTTTGGTACCGCGGTGACGGCTGACTTCATTGCTGCGGATGGCGAGCACCTGGGGGGCTTTATCTGCCCGGGGATGCCGTTGATGCGTAACCAGTTGCGGACTCATACACGGCGAATCCGCTATGACGATCTCGCGGCTGAGCGTGCACTGGAAAAGCTGGTGCCGGGCATCACAACGGTCGAGGCGGTCGAGCGTGGTTGCTCATTGATGTTGAGGGGCTTCGTCCTGACCCAGCTGGAGCTGGCGCGTAGCTATTGGGGTAAGGATTTTGTTGTGTTTCTCACTGGTGGTGATGCTGGGCTGGTTTCAGGGGTTGTGCCTGAGGCTAGGGTTGTCCCGGATCTTGTCTTTGTAGGGTTGGCTATGGCGTGTCCCTTGTCCTGAGGTTTTTATGCGTTGGTTGTTTCTGCTATTGCTGGTTCTTAATGGGTTCTATTACGTCTGGCATCAGCAAGAAGCACCTTTGCGGGCAAAAGAGGTGATGCCGCTTACCCTGTATCGCGGTTCGCAGCAGGACATCCGGCTGCTGAGTGAGTCGGCTGATACTGTGGCGAAGGTCAAACCAGCTGAGGCGGATAGCAATTGCCTCTATGTGGGAGGCTTTGCTCGCCAGGAAACTGCTCAGATGCTTGAGCGGCGGCTGGGAGGTCTGGATATCAAGGCCCGATTGCAGTCGGTTGGCCTCGCTGATTCTGCGGGTTACTGGCTACGTGTGGCGCCGGAGAGTCGGCATCTGGCGGATGATTCGCTTCTGCTAAACCTTGCCAAAGAATTCAATGAGTTAAAACATAAAATAATACCGTGCGAAGGCATTGCAACTGTCGAATAGTTTGCATAGAATGGCGCCCGCTTCGCAGTGATGATCTCTTGAGGTCAAAGGTGTGAAGCGATAGTCAACGCAGCTAACCTCAGGTTTTTAATGAGAAAATGCTTGACAGAAGGGTGGCATGATATAGAATGCTGCCTCGCTTAGGAGGGGTTCCCGAGCGGCCAAAGGGATCAGACTGTAAATCTGACGTCTACGACTTCGAAGGTTCGAATCCTTCCCCCTCCACCATTTTTAGCGTGAGCTGCAAGCTCCGCGGGTATAGTTTAGTGGTAGAACCTCAGCCTTCCAAGCTGATGATGCGGGTTCGATTCCCGCTACCCGCTCCAAGTTTGCAGGTTGTGCAAAGTGTTTCGCTCTTGTAGCTCAGTTGGTAGAGCACACCCTTGGTAAGGGTGAGGTCAGCGGTTCGAATCCGCTCAAGAGCTCCATATAACAAGGCAGATATGAAAATATCTGCCTTTGTTTTAATGGATGGTTTGACTTGCTTAATTCTTCTCCTAGGGGTGATTTCGATGGCTAAGGAAAAGTTCGAACGTAATAAGCCGCACGTCAACGTTGGTACCATTGGTCACGTCGACCACGGTAAAACCACCCTGACGGCTGCCCTGACTCGCGTTTGCTCCGAAGTTTTCGGTAGTGCGAAGGTCGACTTCGACAAGATCGATAGTGCCCCGGAAGAAAAAGCTCGTGGTATCACCATTAATACCGCTCACGTTGAGTACGATTCGGCCGTGCGTCACTACGCACACGTTGACTGCCCTGGTCACGCCGACTACGTAAAAAACATGATTACCGGTGCTGCTCAGATGGATGGCGCAATCCTGGTTTGTTCGGCCGCTGATGGTCCGATGCCGCAAACCCGTGAGCACATCCTGTTGTCCCGTCAGGTTGGCGTTCCGTATATCGTTGTCTTTCTGAACAAGGCTGACATGGTTGACGACGCTGAGCTGCTGGAACTGGTTGAGATGGAAGTGCGCGATCTGCTGAGTACTTACGATTTCCCAGGTGACGACACTCCGATCATCATCGGTTCCGCTCTGATGGCTCTGAACGGCCAAGACGACAATGAAATGGGCACTACTGCCGTTCGTAAGCTGGTTGAGACTCTGGATAGCTACATTCCAGAGCCGGTTCGTGCAATCGACAAGCCGTTCCTGATGCCAATCGAAGACGTATTCTCGATCTCCGGTCGTGGCACTGTGGTAACTGGTCGTATTGAGCGCGGAATCGTCAAGATTCAGGAAGAAATCGAAATTGTTGGTTTGCGTGACACCATCAAGACTACCTGTACGGGTGTCGAGATGTTCCGCAAGCTGCTCGACGAAGGTCGTGCTGGCGAAAACTGCGGTGTGCTGCTGCGCGGCACCAAGCGTGACGATGTTGAGCGTGGCCAGGTGTTGGTCAAGCCGGGCAGCGTCAAGCCGCACACCAAGTTCGTCGCTGAAGTTTACGTTCTGAGCAAGGAAGAGGGCGGTCGTCATACTCCGTTCTTCAAAGGCTACCGTCCACAGTTCTACTTCCGTACGACTGATGTGACTGGTAACTGTGAGTTGCCAGAAGGCGTTGAAATGGTAATGCCAGGTGATAACGTTCAGATGACCGTTACCCTGATCAAGACCATTGCGATGGAAGATGGCCTGCGTTTCGCCATTCGTGAAGGCGGTCGTACCGTCGGCGCTGGTGTCGTGGCAAAAGTCATCGAGTAAGTTGTTGAAGTATCTTTGTCAGGCCGACATAATGGTCGGCCTGATTTTGTTTTTAGGTCAGTAGCTCAATTGGCAGAGCGACGGTCTCCAAAACCGTAGGTTGGGGGTTCGATTCCCTCCTGACCTGCCAGATTCACTCGGTGTGTCTGGCTTTCTTTTCACAGGATTTTCTTAGATGACTCCCAAGGCTGAAGCTCTAGGTTCTCGCTTCGATCTGCTCAAGTGGCTTGTAGTAGTCGCTTTGGTGGTTGTTGGTGTTGTGGGTAATCACCATTACTCCGGTTCGCCAATCCTGTACCGCGTACTCGCTTTGCTCGTCATTGCTGCTGTAGCTGCTTTTGTAGGCCTACAGACTGTCAAGGGCAAGTCTTTCTTTGTACTGGTTAAGGAAGCTCGCACCGAAATCCGTAAAGTCGTGTGGCCAACTCGCCAAGAAACCACGCAGACCACATTGATTGTTGTGGCTGTTGTTCTGGTTATGGCGTTGCTGTTGTGGGGGCTTGATTCCCTGCTCGGCTGGCTTGTTTCCTTGATTGTTGGCTAAGGGTGTCCCGTGGCTAAGCGTTGGTACGTTGTGCATGCTTACTCGGGTTACGAGAAGCATGTTATGCGCTCGTTGGTCGAGCGTGTAAAGCTGGCTGGCATGGAAGAAGGCTTTGGCGAAATTCTGGTTCCCACTGAAGAAGTGGTTGAAATGCGTAATGGCCAGAAACGCAAAAGCGAACGTAAATTCTTCCCAGGTTATGTGCTGGTCCAGATGGACATGAATGAGGGTACTTGGCACTTGGTCAAGGATACTCCTCGCGTGATGGGTTTCATTGGCGGAACTGCCGACAAGCCTGCGCCAATCACTGACAAAGAAGCGGAAGCAATTCTGCGCCGTGTTGCTGATGGTAGCGACAAGCCGAAGCCGAAGACTTTATTCGAGCCAGGTGAAGTTGTACGCGTGACTGATGGTCCGTTTGCGGATTTCAACGGTACTGTCGAAGAAGTTAACTACGAAAAGAGCCGGATCCAAGTGGCAGTGCTCATTTTCGGTCGCTCTACTCCGGTAGAGCTAGAGTTCAGTCAGGTCGAAAAGGCATAACTGAACAAGCATCCCATACCCCGCAGCCCTAGGCTGTGGGGTTTTGTCGTCACTGGGATAAACGCGCAAGTAACCGGGGAGCCTTTCGAGGCGTTCGAACCCGTAATTGGAGTGCCTCATGGCCAAGAAGATTACCGCTTACATCAAGCTGCAAGTGAAGGCCGCTCAGGCCAACCCAAGCCCACCCGTCGGTCCAGCTCTGGGTCAGCACGGCGTGAACATCATGGAATTCTGCAAAGCCTTCAACGCCCGTACCCAGGGTCTTGAGCCAGGTCTGCCGACTCCTGTGATCATCACTGTTTACAGTGACCGCAGCTTCACTTTCGAAACTAAAAGCACCCCGGCTTCGGTTCTGCTGAAGAAGGCTGCTGGTTTGACTAGCGGTTCCGCTCGTCCGAACACCGTTAAGGTTGGCACCGTGACTCGTGCTCAGCTGGAAGAAATCGCGAAAACCAAAAACGCGGATCTGACTGCAGCTGATATGGATGCAGCCGTGCGTACTATCGCCGGTTCTGCTCGTAGCATGGGCCTTAACGTGGAGGGTGTGTAATGGCTAAGCTGACCAAGCGCCAAAAGGCTATCGCCGGCAAAATCGAAGCAGGCAAGGCCTACAACTTTGTAGACGCTGCTGCTCTGCTGACCGAGCTGTCGACTGTCAAGTTCAGCGAGTCGGTTGACGTCGCTGTAAACCTGGGTGTTGACCCGCGTAAATCCGACCAGGTTGTTCGTAGCGCTACTGTGCTGCCGCACGGCACTGGCAAGACTGTTCGCGTTGCTGTCTTCACTCAGGGTCCAGCCGCTGAAGCTGCTCTGGCTGCTGGCGCTGATCGCGTAGGTATGGACGATCTGGCTGCCGAAATGAAAGGCGGCGACCTGAATTATGACGTCGTTATTGCTTCCCCGGATGCAATGCGCGTTGTAGGTCAGTTGGGTCAGATCCTCGGTCCACGTGGTCTGATGCCTAACCCGAAAGTCGGCACCGTTACCCCGGACGTCGCTACTGCGGTTAAAAATGCCAAGGCTGGTCAGGTTCGTTATCGCACCGACAAAAACGGCATCATTCACACTTCCGTTGGCAAGGTCGGTTTCGACGCCGTTAAGCTGAAGGAAAACGTTGAAGCCCTGATCGCTGATCTGAAGCGTATCAAGCCAGCTTCCTCGAAAGGCATCTACGTCAAGCGCGTTACCCTGAGCACCACTATGGGCCCAGGTCTGGTCATCGACCAAGGCTCGCTGGACGTATAAAACACAGATTGGCGCAAGCGATTGCGCCAATCGAAAAATTGGGGTCCCTGCCTGGCGGGGGCTATCCAAGACCGTAGGCGACGCAAGTCTTAAACCTCAAGCCTACGCAGATGGTGCTCCCGGTTCCTTACCGAATCAGACACCAAAACGACATCCGGCCTCGGTTGGATGAAACGGTAACAAGCAGGAGTTAAACCCGTGGCAATTAAACTTGAAGACAAGAAGGCCATCGTCGCTGAAGTCAACAAGGCTGCCCAAGTTGCTCTGTCCGCTGTCGTGGCTGATGCCCGTGGCGTAACAGTAGGCGCTATGACCGGACTCCGTAAAGAGGCTCGTGAAGCTGGCGTTTACGTACGTGTTGTACGTAACACCCTGCTCAAGCGCGCCGTTGCCGGCACTCAATATGACGTGCTCAACGACGTGTTCACAGGCCCGACCCTGGTTGCGTTCTCCAACGAACATCCTGGCGCTGCTGCCCGTTTGTTCAAGGAATTCGCCAAAGGTCAGGATAAGTTCGAGATCAAGGCAGCTGCGTTCGAGGGCAAATTCCTCGCAGCTAACCAGATCGACGTACTGGCAACTCTGCCGACCCGTGACGAAGCAATTTCTCAGCTGATGAGCGTGATCCAAGGCGCAACCAGCAAATTGGCTCGTACTCTGGCGGCTATTCGCGACCAAAAAGAAGCT
>JAPLSD010000523.1 GCA_026398835.1 Pseudomonas sp. | reverse complement strand
CCTGGCCCTGATGGAAGAACGCTGGCCGGATGTGAAATTCCGCGCGACGCGAGAGCATCATTAAGGGTTGAGGCGGTAAGTACAGAAAAGGCGAAGCTTTCGGGCTTCGCCTTTTTTTTGACGATCTTTTGATTGAACGCGGGCGACTTGAGATAGCTTTTCGGTTTAACCGTTAGTCGAAACCGGTCTATCTGCATGGGAGTGTTTCGGCCTATTGGTAGCTGCCTATCTGGAAAACTCCGCGTAACGGGGCTAGGTTTCAGACAGCGCTACGGTTGTTGCAATCAAGGCCTGTAGCCATCAGTGATTCACCTACGAAAGGATGGAATCGGCTATGAAAATCGTTCAACGCATTGTGTTGCTGATCAAAGTGCTGGTCATGCTTTCGCTGGGTACTTCGGCGGCGTGGGCCGGTTATCCGGCGCAGGGTCACGGCGCGGGCTTCTCGACGGGCATGGCGGGCAGTGGATTTCATGCGGTCTACGCAGATGACTCCAACCCTAGTGGCCAAGACGACGGCAAGGGCGGTACCGAGGGCGGTGATGATTCAAGCGACGAGGAGGAGGGTGACAGTCAGAGTTGATCTGCTTGGGCTCAGCTATAAAGAAAGCCCTTCCTGCCTGACTGATGCGCAATCCGGTAGGAAGGGTTGGTTAACGCGTGAAAGACGCTCCCGAATAAATCCCGGGAGCGTTTTTTTATGCCCGGATTAAACGACGAATTGCTCGGCGTAATGGCAGGCTACCTGGCGGTTGTCGAGTGAGCGTAGTGCAGGTTCATCGGTACTGCACCGCTCGGTGGCGTACGGGCAACGCTTGTGGAAGGCGCAGCCGGACGGCGGGTTGAGTGGGTTGGGCAGTTCGCCGACGATCTTGATTTTCGGCTTGGTCGGATCCGGGTGGATCGTTGGCGTAGCCGACAGCAGTGCCTGGGTGTAAGGGTGCAGAGGACGGGTGTAGATGTCTTCTTTAGGGCCCATTTCCACCGGGCGACCGAGGTACATCACCAGCACCTGATCGGCGACGTGACGTACCACCGCAAGGTTGTGGGAGATGAACACATAGGCAGTGTTGAACTCTTTCTGCAGATCCATGAACAGGTTGAGTACCTGCGCCTGAATCGACACATCGAGGGCTGAAGTCGGTTCGTCCGCCACCAGCACTTTGGGCTGCAGCATCATTGCCCGAGCCAAGGCAATCCGCTGGCGCTGACCGCCGGAGAACATGTGCGGATAACGCTGGTAGTGCTCAGGGCGCAAACCAACCTGCTTCATCATCGCCTGGACTTTCTCGCGACGCTCGGAGGCGCTCAGCTTAGTGTTGATCAGCAGCGGTTCAGCGAGCTGGTCACCGATTTTCTGCCGTGGATTCAACGAGGCGTAGGGGCTTTGGAACACCATCTGCACGTCTTTGCGCAGTTGCTTGCGTTCGGCCTTGTTGGCGCCGGCCACTTCCTGGCCGGCGATTTTCAGCGAGCCGGAGGAGGGCTCTTCAATCAACGTCAGGGCGCGGGCCAGCGTCGACTTGCCGCAGCCCGACTCGCCTACGACAGCGAGGGTCTTGCCAGCTTCCAGTTCGAACGACACGCCGTTGAGGGCGCGAACCAGGGCGGTGCCTTTGAACAGGCCGCGGGAAACTTCGTAGTGACGGGTAAGGTCGCGGGCGGTGAGAACGACGCTCATTACGCCACCTCCTGATTCAAGGGGTAGAAGCAGCGGGCGAGGCTGTGGGCTTTAGGGTCCAGGCCCGGACGTTGCTGGCGGCATTTGTCTTGTACATACGGGCAGCGCGGCGACAACAGGCAACCTTGCGGACGGTCATAGCGACCCGGAACGATGCCCGGCAAGGTCGCCAGACGCTCGGCGCCCAGGCTGTGTTCCGGAATCGCCGCCAGTAGTGCTTCGCTGTACGGGTGCGCGGGCACTTCGAACAGCCCAGGCACTTGCCCGACTTCCACGGCTTGGCCGGCGTACATCACGCACACCCGTTGCGCGGTTTCGGCCACCACGGCCAGGTCGTGAGTGATCAGCACCAGGCCCATGTTGTGCTCTTGTTGCAGGTTGAGCAGCAATTCCATGATCTGTGCCTGAATGGTCACGTCCAGGGCGGTGGTCGGTTCGTCGGCGATCAGTAGTTTCGGTTCACCGGCAATCGCCATGGCAATCGCCACACGCTGGCTCATACCGCCGGAGAGTTGATGCGGATAGGCATCCATACGGCTGGCAGCGCCAGGAATTTCGACCTTTTCCAGCAGTTCGATGGCGCGCTTGCGGGCGGCCTTGCTGGACATTTTCAGGTGCAGACGCAGCACTTCTTCGATCTGGAAACCCACGGTGTAGCTCGGGTTCAGCGCGGTCATCGGATCCTGGAAAACCATGGCCAGGTCTTTACCGACAATGCGTCGGCGCTGGCGGGCGCTGAGCTTGAGCATGTCCTGGCCGTCGAAGATGAGCGAGTCAGCGGTGACGATGCCGGGATGCTCGATCAGCCCCATCAGCGCCATCATGGTCACGGACTTGCCGGAACCCGATTCACCAACGATGGCCAGTACTTCGCCTTTGTCCACGGACAGGTCGAGACCATCGACCACCGGTACTGCATTGGCGTCGCCAAAGCGGACATTGAGATTCTTGATTTCTAGCAGTGACATGGGAATCTCCTCAGGCGGCGTTCTTGAGTTTCGGGTCCAGCGCATCGCGCAGACCGTCGCCCATCAGGTTGATTGCCAGCACGCTGAGCAAAATGGTCAAACCAGGCAGGCTCACCACCCACCAGGCGCGTTCGATGTAGTCGCGAGCCGAGGCCAGCATGGTGCCCCACTCAGGGGTTGGCGGTTGTACGCCAAGGCCGAGGAAGCCCAGGGCTGCGGCATCGAGAATCGCCGAGGAGAAGCTCAAGGTCGCCTGAACGATCAGCGGCGCCATGCAGTTAGGCAGCACGGTGATGAACATCAGACGTGGCAGACCGGCACCGGCCAGACGTGCGGCGGTGACATAGTCGCGGTTCAGCTCGCCCATTACCGCTGCGCGGGTCAGACGGACATAGGACGGCAACGAAACCACGGCGATGGCGATGACGGTGTTGATCAGGCCAGGGCCGAGGATGGCGACAATCGCCACAGCCAGCAGCAAGGACGGCAGGGCCAGCATGATGTCCATCAGACGCATGATGGTCGGGCCGAGCAGACGCGGGAAGAATCCGGCGAACAGACCCAGCAGAACGCCCGGAATCAGCGACATGACCACCGACGACAGACCGATCAGCAGCGACAGGCGTGAACCGGTGATCAGCCGTGACAGCAGGTCACGCCCTAGCTCATCGGTACCCAGCAGGAACTGCAGCTGGCCGCCTTCGAGCCAGGCTGGCGGGGTCAGCAGGAAGTCACGGAATTGTTCGCTCGGGTTGTGCGGGGCAACCCAGGGTGCGAACAATGCGCAAAACACCACGAGGATCATGAACAGCAGGCCGGCGACGGCACCTTTGTTCTTCGAGAAGGCTTGCCAGAACTCTTTGTACGGCGATGGATAAAGCAGGCTTTGGTCGACTGCTACTGAGGTAGTTAGAGTGCTCATTGGTTTGATCTCAGCGCTGGTGACGGATGCGTGGGTTGGCAAAGCCGTAGAGGATGTCCACCACGAAGTTGACCATAATCACCAGGCAGGCGATTAACAGGATGCCGTTTTGCACCACCGGATAGTCCCGGGCGCCAATGGCTTCAATCAGCCATTTGCCGATGCCGGGCCAGGAGAAGATGGTTTCGGTCAGCACTGCACCGGCCAGCAGGGTACCGACTTGCAGGCCGACTACCGTCAGCACCGGGATCAAGGCGTTACGCAGGCCGTGAATGAACACCACGCGCGACGGCGACAGGCCTTTGGCCCGGGCGGTACGAATGTAGTCTTCACGCAGCACTTCGAGCATCGAAGAACGGGTCATCCGGGCGATCACCGCCAGTGGGATGGTGCCGAGCACGATGGCTGGGAGAATCAAGTGATGCAGGGCGTCGAAGAAGGCCCCGGTGTCATTGGCCAGCAAGGTGTCGATCAGCATGAAGCCGGTTCTCGGCTCGATGTCGTAAAGCAGGTCGATCCGCCCGGAGACTGGCGTCCAGCCCAGGGATACCGAGAAGAACATGATCAGGATCAGGCCCCACCAGAAGATCGGCATCGAATAACCCGCAAGGGAGATGCCCATCACCCCATGGTCGAACAGAGATCCTCGCTTCAAGGCTGCAATTACCCCGGCCAGTAGCCCAAGGACACCGGCGAACAGCAGGGCAGCCGAGGACAGTTCCAGAGTTGCCGGGAACAGTGAGGTGAACTCGGTCCAGACGCTCTCACGGGTCCGCAGGGATTCGCCAAGATCGCCGTGGGCGAGTTTGCCGATGTAGTCCAGATACTGGGCATAGAGCGGTTTGTTCAATCCAAGGCGTTCCATTGCCTGGGCATGCATCTCAGGGTCGACCCGACGTTCACCCATCATCACTTCCACGGGGTCGCCGGGGATCATGCGAATCAATGCGAATGTCAGCAAGGTGATGCCGAAAAAGGTGGGTATCAACAACCCCACGCGGCGGGCAATAAAACTAAACATCTTGTGGTGTACCTCATCAGCCGGTTAGGCGTGCCCGGCATCATTGGGGTCAACGATGCCGGGAGTTTCTTATCTACTTCACTTGGGTGGTAGCGAAGTTATTAGTGGTGAGAGGGCTAATGTGATAGCCCTCTACGTTCTTGCGCATTGCAGTGAACATTTTCGGATAAGCCATGGGGATCCATGGTTGGTCCTGATCGAACGTTGCCAACGCTTTTTCATAAAGTGCCGCACGTTCTACCGGTTCAGTTCCCGCGCGGGCCTTGTCGATCAAATCCTGAAACGCTTTGTTACACCAACGGGCGTAGTTTTCGCCGTTTTTCGCTGCATCGCAACTCAGGTTCGGGGTCAGGAAGTTATCCGGGTCACCGTTGTCGCCGGCCCAGCCGGCCGAGACCATGTCATGTTCGCCATTCTTGGCGCGCTTGAGCATTTCGCCCCATTCCATGACGCGGATGTCGAGCTTGATGCCGATCTTTGCCAGGTCCGACTGCATCATCTGTGCACCGAGCAACGGATTGGGGTTGGTCGGGCCGCCGCCGTTGCGGGTGAACAGGGTGAGGGCCGTCCCTTCAGGCATACCGGCTTCCTTGAGCAACGCACGGGCTTTGTCCAGGTCGCGAGGCGGGTTCTTCAATGTGTCATTGAAGCCTAGCAGGGTTGGCGGATAAGGACCGGTGCCAACGACCGCATTGCCTTTGCCGTACAGGCTGTTGACGTAGGCTTCCTTGTCGAAGGCGATATTGATCGCCTGCCGGACTCGCACATCGCTCATGTATTTGCGGGTGGTATTCATGGCGGTGTAGCTAGTGGTCATGGCCGCCAGTTCGTCGACCTTCAGGTTCGGGTCGGCCTTGATGCTCGGGATGTCATCCGGTTTTGGATACAGCGCGATCTGGCACTCGTTGGCCTTGAGCTTCTGCAAACGCACGTTGTTGTCGGTGGCGATGGCCAGGATCAGGGTGTCGGCCGGTGGTTTGCCACGGAAGTAATCCGGGTTGGCCTTGAAGCGCACCTGGGCATCTTTGGCGTAGCGCGTAAAGATGAACGGGCCGGTGCCGATGGGTTTGCTGTTCAGGTCGTTGGTCTTGCCGGCCTTGAGCAACTGGTCAGCGTATTCCGCCGGGTAAATCGAGGAGAAGGCCATGGCCAGGTCGGCCAGGAACGGTGCTTCGCGGCGGGTCAGGGTGAATACAACGGTGTTGTCGTCGACTTTTTCGACGCTTTTCAGCAGTTCCTTGAAGCCCATGCTTTCGAAATACGGGAAGCCGACGCTGGATTTGTCATGCCACGGGTGTTTCGGGTCCAGCTGACGCTGGAAACTCCAGACCACGTCGTCGGCATTCATGTTACGGGTCGGCTTGAAGTAATCGGTGGTGTGAAACTTGATCCCTGGTCGTAGGTGGAAGGTGTAGCTCAGTCCATCCGGG
>JAPLSD010000529.1 GCA_026398835.1 Pseudomonas sp. | reverse complement strand
TGCGCGGCGAGCTGTTCTCCCGTCGCTATGGCGATGCGGTGCGTCTGGAAGTGGCCGACACTTGCCCAAAACAGCTGTCCGACTACCTGCTCAAGCAGTTCAACCTGCAAGAGTCCGAGTTGTACCAGGTCAATGGCCCGGTCAACCTGACGCGCCTGTTCAGCATCACCGGCCTGGACAGCCAGCGGGAACTGCAATACACGCCGTTCACGCCGCAGATTCCCAAGCTGTTGCAGAACAGCGAGAACATTTTCAGCGTGATCAGCAAGCAGGACATCCTGCTGCTGCACCCGTTCGAATCCTTTACGCCGGTGGTCGATCTGCTGCGTCAGGCGGCCAAGGATCCCCATGTATTGGCGGTCCGCCAGACCCTGTACCGCAGCGGCGCGAACTCGGAAATCGTTGACGCGTTAGTCGATGCGGCGCGTAACGGCAAAGAGGTCACCGCGGTGATCGAATTGCGTGCGCGTTTCGATGAAGAGTCCAACCTGCAACTGGCTAGTCGTCTGCAAGCGGCCGGTGCGGTGGTGATCTACGGCGTGGTCGGCTTCAAGACCCACGCCAAGATGATGCTGATCCTGCGTCGTGAAGCCGGGGAGATCGTCCGTTACGCCCACTTGGGTACCGGTAACTACCACGCGGCCAACGCCCGTCTGTACACCGACTACAGCCTGCTGACTTCCGATGATGCGCTGTGCGAAGACGTCGGCAAGCTGTTCAGTCAGTTGATCGGCATGGGCAAGACGCTGCGCATGAAAAAACTCCTGCACGCGCCGTTCACTCTGAAGAAGGGCATGCTCGACATGATTGCCCGGGAAACCCAGTTCGCCCTCGACGGCAAACCGGCGCACATCATCGCCAAGTTCAACTCGCTGACCGACCCGAAGATCATCCGCGCGCTGTACAAGGCCAGTCAGTCCGGGGTGCGTATCGATCTGGTGATACGTGGCATGTGCTGCCTGCGGCCAGGTATCGCCGGGGTCTCGCACAATATCCATGTGCGCTCGATCATCGGTCGCTTCCTTGAGCACACACGGGTGTTCTACTTCCTCAACGGTGGCGAAGAGCAGATGTTCCTGTCCAGCGCCGACTGGATGGAGCGCAACCTCGACAAACGCGTCGAGACTTGTTTCCCGGTCGAGGGCAAGAAGCTGATTCTGCGGGTCAAGAAAGAGCTGGAGAGTTATCTCACCGATAACACCCACAGCTGGAGCCTGCAGTCGGACGGCCGTTACATTCGCAACACGCCGACCGGCAACCAGAACCCGCGCAGTGCCCAGGCCACTCTGCTCGAGCGCCTGAGCAACCCGGTGCTTAGCGTACGGTAGGGTCTGTTGACGTTGGTGGCGGTCGTCACCAAACGTCAATAGACCCTAAGCACGAAGCCGACTCGGGTCAGCCACTCCGCTTCCAGCGCGAAGTCGGCCTGAGTCAGCTGGTTGTCGTCCAGCCAGTTTTCCGGGAACAGCACATCCAGACTGTCGCCGGCGGCGTGCAGCGTCACCTGCGGCATCTCTTGGGTGCCGCGGATGTGATGGAACAGAATCGCAAAGCGCAGCAACACGCACAGGCGAATCAGCTTGATGCCTTCATCGCCGAACTCGGCAAACTTGTCCCGGGGAATATTGCGTCGGTGGCCACGTACCAATAACGCCAGCATTTGCTGGTCTTCACGGGAGAAACCGGCCAGGTCGGAGTGCTCGATCAGGTAGGCACCGTGCTTGTGGTATTGGTAGTGGGCGATGTCCAGCCCGACTTCATGGACCTTGGCCGCCCAACCCAGCAGTTCGCGCCAGACACCGTCATCCAGATCCCAGTCCGTAGCCACTTGATCAAAGGCATGCAGTGCCTTTCGCTCGACCCGTGCTGCTTGTTCCAGATCGACGTGATAACGGTCCATCAGAGAGCTGAGGGTGCGTTCACGGACGTCTTCGTGGTGATGACGGCCCAGCAGGTCATAGAGCACACCTTCGCGCAGGGCGCCTTCACAGTGATCCATGCGTTGCAGTTCGAGGGCATCGAAAATTGCTTCGAGAATCGCCAGGCCCGCCGGGAAAATTGCCCGGCGATCGGGTTTGATGCCTTCGAAGTCGATTTTCTCGACATCGCCGAGCTTGAAAAGCTTGCGCTTGAGCCAGGCCAGCCCTTCGGCGTTGACCTCGCCGGTACCGTGACCGCCAGCCTTGAGGGCCAGGCCAATGGCGCGGATGGTGCCCGAGGAGCCGATGGCTTCATCCCAGGTCAGGCGATGCAGGGCGTGTTCGATGCTCATGATCTCCAGCCGTGCCGCCGTATAAGCCTGGGCGTAACGGGCCGGAGTGATCTTGCCGTCGCGGAAATAGCGCTGGGTATAACTGACGCAACCCATTTGCAGGCTTTCACGCAGCAGCGGTTCGAAACGCTGGCCGATGATGAACTCGGTACTGCCGCCGCCGATATCGGTCACCAGGCGCTTGCCGGGAGTGTCCGCGAGGGTGTGGGAAACGCCTAGGTAAATCAGGCGCGCTTCTTCACGGCCGGAGATGACTTCTACCG
>JAPLSD010000291.1 GCA_026398835.1 Pseudomonas sp. | reverse complement strand
GCTGCAAGGGAAGTAATGACGGCAAGCAGCGAAGCGGACGGCTTTCAATCCAGATAAATCGCTTCGCGCACGCTTGAACAGGTGATTCAATGCAGGCTCGACACTCATTGTGCAGGTGTATACCCGCGTGAGTGTCGAGTCTCACTTATCACCGGAGAGGGACATGCGGATATTACTGGTCGAAGACGACCCGATGATCGGGGATGCGATCCAGGGCGCACTGAAGGATGCCAGTTACGCCGCCGACTGGGTCAGGGATGGTCTGACCGCCCTTACTGCACTGGACGCTCAACATTATGACCTGGTGCTGCTTGACCTCGGCCTGCCCCCACTGCTGATCATCACTGCCCGCGACAGCCTCGACGATCGCTTGCGCGGCCTCGATGGCGGCGCTGACGACTACCTGCTCAAACCCTTTGAAATGGCTGAATTGCTGGCCCGCATGCGTGCCGTTCTGCGCCGCAAAGGTGGCAGTGCGCTGCCCGTGTTCAGCAACGGCGTGGTGTCGCTGGACCCGATCTCGAAACAAGCCAGCACCGAAGAAAATCCTGACGTCCAGCTCTCCAGTCGCGAGTTTTCGCTGCTGCAGGCGCTGTTGATCAGGCCGGGCGCGATTCTTTCGCGCAGCGAGCTCGAAGACCGTATCTATGGCTGGGGCAATGAAGTGGAAAGCAATGCAGTGGAGTTCCTTATCCATGCACTGCGTCGCAAGTTGGGGAGCCACGTCATCAAAAATGTCAGAGGTATGGGATGGATGGTTTCAAAAAGCGGCTGAGCGAGTCGGTCCAACTCAGGCTGTCCGTTTCCCTGTCGCTGGTCATCCTGATCGTCGCTATCGTGGCCGGCATTTTCGCCTACCTCTCTGCATTCGATGAAACACTCGAAATGCAGGACAACACCTTGCGTCAGGTGGCCGTGCTGTTCGAGCGTCAGCAGATGACGCTGGCGTATCCGAACCATGGCAGGAGGATCGAAGGTGACGATGAAGAATCCAGGGTTATCGTTCAGTACCTGACCGATGGCAACAAGGCGTCGGGAAATGTTGATGCCGGAGCACCGCTGCCTTTGCCGACCACGCTGCCCGATGGCCTGTCGACGCTGGACGTCGGTGGCGAACCGTTTCGGGTGCTGATCAAAACCACTGCACGTGGCGAGCGCATAGCCGTCGCGCAGGAAACCGGCGCGCGTGACAAGGACGCCCGCGAGAGCGCCTGGCGCGGCCTGCTGCCGTTTTTCATCCTGTTTCCCGTGCTCTTGCTGGTGGTTGCCGATCTGGTGCACAAACTGTTTCGACCCATCGCGGCACTGGCTTCTGAAATCGACCAGCGCGGCGAGCAGGAACTGCACCCCATCGACGAAAACCATCTACCCGCGGAAGTTCGCCCCTTCGTGCTGGCCATCAATCGATTACTCAACCGTGTGGCCCAGTCGATGGAAACCCAGCGCCGCTTCGTCGCCGACGCCGCCCACGAACTCCGTTCGCCCCTGACGGCGCTGTCCCTGCAAGCCGAACGTCTGGCCGCCGCAGACATGTCGACGTTGGCCCAGGAGCGTCTGTTTGTGTTGCGGCGGGGAATCGAGCGCGGCAAGAACCTCATTGATCAACTGTTGGCGCTGGCCACCGCACAATCGACCTCGACGATGCCCGCCTCACCGGTTTCCGTGCATGGCGTCTATCGTCGCGTGTTGGAGGACCTGCTGCCACTGGCCGAGATCAAGCAGATCGACATTGGCGTCGAGGACGAACAGGATGTGCAGGTACTGATCAACGAATTTGACCTGCTCGCCGTGGTCAAGAACCTGGTCGATAATGCCATTCGCTATACACCGCCGGGTGGGCGGGTAGATCTTTCGGTGGGCATCGGGGAGGGCGGGGCGCTGTTGCAGATCAAGGATTCAGGCCCCGGGATTGCGGCTGAGGAACGGGAGCGTGTGTTCGATCCGTTCTATCGCAGCCTGGGGAGCCATGAGGTGGGGTCCGGGCTGGGGCTCTCCATCGTCAAGGCGATAGCGGATCGCAACGGGGCACGGATCCGCTTGGGATTTTGCGATGAGGTGGGAAGAAGCGGGCTGTGTGTCTCGGTGTGGTTGCCGTCAGCGATTTCCCGCAAGCCTGATGATTACCTGGATCTTCGACACGCTCGCCAATAACTGGCCGGGTCGTCTTCAATTCCGTAACATCCGCATCCCTCTTTTCCCGCCATTCCCTGCGGCCAGTTCCGCCGGCCTGTATTTTAGGTAATCCATGAAACTGATACGTCTGCGCGCTGATGCCTTGGCCGGACTCACCACCTCTTTCGCTCTACTGCCCGAATGCATCGCCTTCGCTCTGGTTGCCCACCTGAATCCGCTGATGGGGTTATACGGAGCCTTCATCATCTGCACCCTGACGGCCCTGTTCGGGGGCCGGCCGGGCATGGTTTCCGGTGCCGCCGGATCGATGGCCGTTGTGATAGTCGCGCTTGTGGTGCAGCACGGCGTGCAGTACCTGCTCACCACCGTGCTGATGGGGGGCCTGTTGATGATCGCTTTCGGTCTGCTACGGCTGGGCAAGCTAGTGCGCATGGTGCCGCACCCGGTGATGCTCGGCTTCGTCAACGGCCTGGCGATCATCATCGCCCTGTCCCAGCTGGAGCACTTCAAGAGTGGCGAGGCCTGGCTCAAAGGTACGCCGCTCTACCTGATGATGGGGCTGGTGGCGCTGACGATGGCCATCGTCTACCTGCTACCGCGCCTGACCCGCGCCGTGCCACCGGCGTTGGTTGCGATCCTCGGCGTCGGTCTGGCGGTCTACCTGCTCGGCCTGCCGACCCGCACCCTTGGAGACATGGCGCACATAGCCGGCGGCTTGCCAGACCTGGCCTTGCCCCAGGTGCCCTGGAACCTGGAAACCTTGCGAATCGTGGCCCCCTACGCGGTATTGATGGCCTTGGTCGGCCTCCTGGAAACCCTCCTGACGCTGAACCTTACCGACGAGATCACCGAGAGCCGTGGTTACCCGGATCGCGAATGCGTGGCACTGGGGGCGGCCAACGTGGTCTCCGGTTTGTTCGGCGGCATGGGCGGATGTGCCATGATCGGTCAAACCGTGATCAACCTCAGTTCAGGCGGGCGCGGCCGGCTGTCCGGTGTGGTCGCCGGGGTGATGATCCTGCTGTTCGTGCTATTCCTTTCGCCGCTGATCGAGCACATCCCGCTTGCCGCACTGGTCGGGGTGATGTTCGTGGTGTCGCAGCAGACGTTCGCCTGGGCCTCGCTGCGGGTGCTCAACAAGGTGCCGCTGAACGACGTGTTGGTGATTTTCGTTGTGACGGCCATCACGGTGTTTACCGATTTGGCCATCGCCGTGCTTTGCGGGATTATCATTGCCGCGCTCAACTTCGCTTGGCAGCAGGCCCGCGAGCTATACGCCGACAGTCATCTGGAAGCCGATGGCAGCAAGCTCTACCACCTGCATGGCACGCTGTTTTTCGCCTCTACTACGCAGTTTCTCAACCACTTCGACCCTGCCAACGACCCGCCCCAGGTGACCCTCGACTGTCGCCACCTGAGCTTCGTCGACTACTCGGCCATCGCTGCGCTGAAGACTCTGCGTGAGCGCTACGTCAAAACCGGCAAGCACTTGCGTGTGTTTCACTTGTCCGAGCGGTGCAAGCAACTGCTTAAACGCGCCGAGGTGGATCACGACTGAGTGCATGCGGGGGGCTGTCAGCTCTGGCCCCAATCGGGGTCAGCAGGGTGAAGCGCCCTAATGCCAATCAGTTAACGTAAATCTTTAGTCTGGCGGGCATTTGTGGCGAGGGGGCTTGCCCTAATGCCGTTCAGTTAAGGCGTGACACTGAACCTGTGGAGAGTGGGGCCTGCTGCGGGCGGGTTCCTACGATGGCGGCCTGATAGCCGGCCGGGCTCTTTTATCGTGTACATATCCGTTTCTGCGGTAGCGGCGGCTGGCGGTTCCTCCCTTACGGCGGGTCACTTTGGAAAAAAGCCCCAAAGTAACCAAAGGGCTCTTGCCCCTTTCGTTCGGCCCTTCGCTTAGGCTCAGGGTGCCCTCGCTCCGGTCCTGCTCCGTGGGCCCGCCGCCATCGGCCATCCATG
>JAPLSD010000111.1 GCA_026398835.1 Pseudomonas sp. | reverse complement strand
CCTTTCCGCTTTGTTGGCGTGACCTGTCTGGCATCAGTGCGCAGTATCCGGTAGACGTTGAACCTGGCCGTTGACGAACTCGGCCCAAGGCAGTTGGCGCTGGACCCGTTGCGACGGGCTCATGCTCAAGCTTCCCGACAGGCCTTCGACGCGACTGTCTGGCAGCGCCTTCAGTTGGCCCAGGCGCGGTGCCAGGCGATAGGCATCAACACCCATTGCGAACAGGCGACCCAGGCTGCCGCCAGCTTGTGGCCATTGTGCAGTCACTTGTTTGCGTAATGGATCATTGGCATCCAGCAGCCATGGTGTTTCGCAGAAGCGCACACCATTCATGTCGTTGTACTGGTTTTGATCGCCGCTTGCGCTGAATACGTGCGAAGTGGCGTAAACCGGCACATCACCTGCGTATTGGAAGTTCAGCGTTGGCTTAATCTGCTGGGCTTGCTGCGGTGTGGCGGCGAGGAAAATGAACTCGATGTCCTGGCGACGTGAAGGTTGGGCGGCCACCTGCGAGCCCACAGTATTTTGCAGGCTCTTGGCGCGACCTTCGCTCTGACGCAGCTGGAACATGTCAGCAATCTGTTGGGCCAGTTGAACTGGCTGGTCGACGCGTTCGATGGCAACGATGCTGCCGCCGTTGGCTTGCCAATCCTGGCTGAACGCCTTGAGTACGCGATCGCCCCATTCGCCTTTCGGCACCATGGCGGCAGCGCGATGCAGGCCATCGGCGCGGGCGCGGCGAGATACTTCGCGGGCTTCGTCTTCAGCGGCAAGGCCGAACTGGAACAGCTGCGCTGGCCCTTTTTCGCTTTCGCTATAGTTCAGGGCCAGCGTGGTAATAGGCAATTGCGGGCGAGCGCTGAGCTGTTTTACCAGTGGTTTTTCCAGTGGGCCGATCACCAGTTGCACGCCGGCGGCCTGGGCTTTGCTATAGAAATCGTCCAGCGAGGTCAGGCGTGAGCTGTCATAAAACTCGATGCTTGGTGGCTTCTGCCCGGCTTGTTGGGCCTGATAGTGAGCGGCCATGAAGCCTTCGCGCAGCGCTTTGCCGACCGAGGCCAGCGGACCGTCCTGTGGCAGCAGCAGGGCGATCTTGGTCAGCGATTGGCTGGCCAGTTCCTTGAGTTTGGTCAATGGCAGGGGCAGTTGAATGGCGGCGGGGTGTTTAGGGTTCTGTGCGCGCCATTTATCGATGGCGGCCTGTTGCTGCTCCAGAGTGCCGGCGGTTTTCACTGCCAGGGCCAGGGCCAGCCAACCACCGAGGTCGTCATTGCTGGTGGGTTGCAATTGATCGGTAGGCAGGGCGGCAATCAGCCCCCAGATCGCTTCGTGGTTTTTACTGGCAGCATCGCCGCTGAGCAGCGGGGCAATGAAGATGCGTTCCCGGGCGGCGGCCAGGGTCTGGCCATCAGCCTCAAGCGCGAGAGCGTGTACGCTGCCGGTGCGGATCTGTTGCTCGACCGGCAACTCGCCCAGACGTTGCAGGCTTGGATGGCTCAAGGCCGTCAGCGCTGCTTTGGGCTGGTTGCGGGCCATGGCCAGTTCGGCCGCCAGGGTGCTGGCGAAAACCTGTTGACCTGGCTTGAGTTGTTCCAGAGGGACTTGCGCAAGAATCTGCGCGGACTGGCCGGCCTTGTTTTGGTGATAGGCCAGATCCGCCGCGCTCAAGCGCAGCAAGGCTGCTTTCTCGGGCGTTTTGCTGGCGGCGGCCTGTTCGAGCAACTGCTCGATACTGGCATCCGGGGTCCGTGGAAGTTCGCCAAGGCTGGACGAGGGCGAGCTGGCGCAAGCCGCCAATAGGGCAGCGAGGCAGAGGGCAGAGAACAGCCGCAGGCAAGCGATCATGTAATGTTCCTGATACTCGATCAAATTAGCGTGGAATTGTACCCAAGCACTGGCCGGGGCGCGATGTTACTGGCGTTAAACCGTCAATTTAGCTGGTGCAAATGTTGCCGGGCTTTGGAAAAGACTGAATAACACTGAGTTGCAAGGTGTCTGCGGGGCGCATCGCGAAGGCCTCTACAGGCTACAATGGCGCTTTTCCCGATCATGAGGTGTGCGCTTTGACTGCTCCAGGTGCTTTGAATTCCGCTGCTGGCTCGCTTTATGTGGTGGCGACGCCCATCGGCAACCTGGACGACATCAGTGCGCGCGCACTGAAAATACTGCGCGAGGTGGCGTTGATTGCCGCCGAAGATACGCGTCATTCCCTGCGGTTGCTGCAGCACTTTGGTATTTCCACGCCGCTGGCGGCGTGTCATGAGCACAATGAACGCGACGAAGGCAGTCGTTTTATCACTCGGTTGCTGGCCGGTGACAATGTTGCGCTGATTTCTGATGCTGGCACCCCGCTGATTTCCGATCCTGGCTACCACCTGGTTCGCCAGGCTCGCGCTGCGGGCATCAGTGTAGTGCCTGTGCCTGGCGCTTGTGCGCTGATTGCTGCCTTGTCTGCGGCGGGCTTGCCGTCTGATCGTTTTATCTTTGAAGGTTTTCTGCCGGCCAAGGCGGTGGGGCGTCGAGCTCGGCTGGAGCTATTGAAGGAAGAGCCGCGCACGCTGATTTTTTACGAGGCTCCGCACCGGATTCTTGAATGCTTGCAGGATATGGAGTTGGTGTTCGGCGCTGAGCGGCCGGCGTTACTGGCTCGTGAGTTGACCAAAACCTTCGAGACACTCAAAGGATTGCCTCTGACGGACCTGCGGGCTTTTGTCGAGGGTGACAGCAATCAGCAGCGCGGCGAGTGCGTTGTGCTGGTGGCGGGATGGTCCGCACCCGTCAGTGACGAGGCGGTCAGTAGCGAGTCAATGCGCATTCTCGACTTGCTGCTCAAAGAGATGCCGCTCAAGCGAGCCGCGGCATTGGCGGCGGAAATTACCGGTGAGCGCAAAAATGTCCTGTATCAGGTTGCTCTGGATAAGCAGAAAGCCGAGTAGATCGCAGGTTGTAGAGTGGCAAAAGGCTTTTAGCGCTTGTTCTCCGGCCACTCAGCCGTTAATCTTTGCAACGGAGAGTCGATTGGACAGTCGCTGCCTTCTATGAAAATTAGAGGGGGGAGGAAAGTCCGGGCTCCATAGGGCGAAGTGCCAGGTAATGCCTGGGAGGCGTGAGCCTACGGAAAGTGCCACAGAAAATAACCGCCTAAGCACTTCGGTGCCGGTAAGGGTGAAAAGGTGCGGTAAGAGCGCACCGCACGACTGGCAACAGTTCGTGGCTAGGTAAACCCCACTTGGAGCAAGACCAAATAGGGTTCCAAGGCGTGGCCCGCGCTGGAACCGGGTAGGTTGCTAAAGATGTCCAGTGATGGCCATCGTAGACGAATGACTGTTCACGACAGAACCCGGCTTACAGATCGACTCTCCACCTTTTTCCCTCCCTGCTTGAATCAATAGCAGAAGCGCTTTTGTAATACCGAAAAAATCTTACTCTTAACAAATCACTTTAACTTCTGATCGTAGCTTGCTGGCTTGATTGAAGTTGGCGAGTAAAAACATCCGCAAAATTCGTACTACCCCTCCTATAAGTCTCCTAAATCTCCGATCTGTAAGGCTTTTCCGTGAATCCGCGCCTTGACGGTGCAGTGGGCGCATTCCTATAGTGTGCACAAGTGGCGAAAAGTGGCATGAAGTGGGTTTTTTGAGCGTAAAACGCTAATATTTGGAGAAACGCTGACGTGTTTCGCGGAGCTAACGCTATCAGTCTCGATGCAAAGGGCCGTCTCGCCATGCCGAGCCGGTATCGTGACGAGCTGGTTTCGCGAAGTTCCGGGCAATTAATCGTCACGATCGATGCCGTTGATCCTTGTTTGTGTGTTTATCCCCTCGATGAGTGGGAGCTGATTGAAACCAAACTGCGCGCACTGCCTTCGCTACGCGAAGAAAACCGTCGTTTGCAACGTTTACTGATTGGTAATGCCGTCGACCTCGAGCTCGATGGCAGTGGTCGTTTTCTGGTTCCACCACGTTTGCGTGAATATGCCAAGTTGGATAAGCGCGCAATGTTGGTTGGCCAACTGAACAAGTTCCAATTGTGGGACGAGGATGCCTGGGACGCCGTTTCTGCTGCGGACCTGGCTGCCATTCAACAACCGGGCGCTATGCCTGATGAACTGCGTGATTTGATCCTGTGACTATTGATAGCGGCTTTAACCACATCACCGTACTGCTTGACGAAGCCGTCGAGGCGCTCGCCGTACGTCCTGATGGCTGCTATCTGGACGGGACGTTCGGGCGCGGCGGGCATAGTCGTCTGATACTCAGCCAGCTCGGTCCCGGTGGTCGTGTGTTGGGGTTCGACAAAGATCCTCAAGCGATTGCCACCGGGCAAACGCTAGCGGCCGAAGACGGCCGCTTTGTCGTTGTGCAGCGCAGCTTTGCCGAGCTGGGTTCGGAAATTGCCGAGCGCGGTCTGGCCGGCAAGGTCAACGGCGTTCTGCTCGACCTGGGCGTTTCCTCGCCACAACTCGATGATCCGGAACGCGGCTTCAGTTTCATGAATGACGGCCCGCTGGACATGCGCATGGACCCTAGTCGCGGGGTCAGTGCCGCCGAGTTCATCGCTACGGCGCCCGCGGAAGAAATCGCCCGGGTGTTCAAGGAATACGGTGAAGAACGTTTTTCCGGGCGCATGGCGCGTGCGGTTGTCGAGCGTCGTGTCATCAAGCCATTCGAGCGTACCGGCGATCTGGCCGAAGTCCTGAAAGTCGCCAATCCGGCCTGGGAAAAGGGTAAGCACCCGGCTACCCGGGCTTTCCAGGGTTTGCGCATTCATGTCAATAACGAACTGGGCGATCTGGAAACCGGCCTTGAAGCCGCGCTGGAAGCCCTCGAAGTGGGCGGCCGTCTGGTCGTTATCAGCTTCCACTCGCTGGAAGACCGCATCGTCAAATTGTTCATGCGTCGTCTGGTGAAGGGTGAAACCGACAACCTGCCGCGCAACCTGCCGGTACGTTTCGAAGCCTTCGTGCCGAAAATCAAAGTCCATGGCAAAGCGCAGTTCGCTTCCGAAGCCGAACTCAAGGCCAACCCACGTGCTCGTAGCGCCGTCATGCGTGTCGCGGAGAAGCTGCGGTGAGCAAGCTCTTCGCCAAGCCACTTCCAGGCGGAAGCTTTTTCATGCTGCTCCTGTTTATTGGTGTGCTGGTTTCCGCGATTGGGGTGTCTTACAGCGCCCACTGGAACCGTCAGCTTCTTAATACCCTCTACGGCGAACTGAGCGTGCGCGATAAGGCGCAGGCCGAGTGGGGTCGGCTGATTCTCGAGCAGAGCACCTGGACCGCCCACAGTCGGATCGAAGTGCTGGCTACTGAGCAGCTGAAGATGCGCATTCCCGGCGCAGCTGAAGTGAAGATGGTGGCGCCATGATGAAACTCGAAGGCGCCCTTTATCCTTGGCGTTTCCGCGTGGTGCTGGGTTTGCTGGCACTGATGGTGGGTGCGATCGCCTGGCGCATCATCGACCTGCAGGTGGTCGATCGTGACTTCCTCAAAGGTCAGGGGGACGCTCGCAGTGTTCGTCATATCCCGATCCCTGCGCACCGCGGTCTGATTACCGACCGTAATGGCGAGCCTTTGGCCGTCAGTACGCCGGTGACGACCTTGTGGGCCAACGCCAAGGAAATGCAACTGGCCAAAGACAAGTGGCCAGCATTGGCGGCTGCGCTGGGGCAAGATCCTAAAGCGCTGGCCGAACGCCTCGAGTCGCAAGCCAATAAAGAATTTATCTATCTGGTACGTGGTTTGACCCCCGAGCAGGGTCAGGCCGTGCTTGATCTGAAAGT
>JAPLSD010000605.1 GCA_026398835.1 Pseudomonas sp. | reverse complement strand
TCATCTTTGATCAAAAGGGCTTAATGGCCGGGCTGGGATTGCAGGGTTCAAAGATTACCAAGCTCAATCGCTGAGGCCGTCTGCAGGTCGCTTCAGTTGAGGCAGGGCAAACAATAACCAGCATGTCCTGCGTACCGGAGGAAGCTCAGTTGAACAGAATTTAGTTGTGTCGCATCGACCTGCTGAATCCACAGTCCTTAGCTGCCCTTCGCGGAGGGCAGCAATGGGTCGGCTTTAGCCGGTCGCGACCGGCTGAGACCGACCCGCACTCGCCTTACAGGCTAGCGAAAGATAAATGGCGGCTGCCAGGGTGCTTCGTAACCGTCCGGCCAGCACCCTCTCCTGACAGCCCTCCAAATTAGCCAAGATAGTGGACACCATTTTTTAGTGGACACTATCTTGGATACAGTTGCCCCAGCCCGTCGAGCCGGTCGCCGCCCCAACTTTCCGCTGGACTTTAAACGCCAAGTCGTCGAGGCCACCTTTCAGTCTGGTGCCTCCGTTTCGTTGATCGCTCGTGAACATGACGTTAACGCCAACCTGGTGTTTCGCTGGCGGCAGCAATACCAAGAAGGGCTATTCGGCCCGGTCAGTCAGAGTGCAACGTTTTTGCCTGTCCAGGTGATCGGGATGCCCACGGATCTGCCGCACGTTCAAGCACAGCCAGAAAGTCATTCCGAGATCGTTGTTGAGGTGGGAAAAGCCAAGCTGCGCATCACCGGTACGCCTGACCCGCAGACCGTGCAACTTATCTTGCAGCAGTTGCTGCGATGATTGCCCCTCCCGCTGGAACCCGTATCTGGATCGCCGCCGGCGTCACCGACATGCGCCGTGGCTTCGGCGGTTTAGCGGCACTGGTGCAGACACAGCTGGAAGCCGATCCCTTCTCCGGTCAGATCTTCGCCTTTCGCGGACGACGCGGTGACCGGATCAAATTGTTGTGGTGGGATGGCGACGGCTTGTGTCTGTTTTGCATACGGCTGGAACAAGGACGCTTTGTCTGGCCGCAAGCAACCAGCGGCAGTGTGTCACTGACGACCGCGCAGTTGTCGATGCTGTTGGAGGGCATTGATTGGCGCAGGCCAATTCGTACAGCCCCCGTCCTCGCGGTCTGACTTGCCGCGCTGAAAAACCTGAGTAACATGCGGTCATGACTCTCGTGACCGATTCCCTGCCGAATGATCTTCAAGCCTTGAAGGCCCTGGTCTCTGCCCAGCGGGCAGAGATTGAGCGCTTGAAGATGATGATCGCCAAGCTGCGTCGTACGCAGTTCGGTCGCAGCTCCGAGCAACTGGAAGCGATGATCGACCAGCTCCAGTTGAGCCTTGAAGAGCTGCAAGTCAGCCAAGCCGAAATGACACCTCCAGTCGAGCCGGCACCTCGCGCAGTTTCGCGCCGTAAACCATTGCCCGAACACCTGCCTCGCGAAACCCACGTTCATCAGCCCGAGTCGCAATGCACTGGCTGCGGTGGGAAGCTTCGCCATTTAGGTGAGGATGTGTCCGAAGTGCTGGAGTACGTTCCGGCACGTTTCAAAGTCATTCGCCATGTCCGTCCGAAGTGGGTTTGCCGCTGCTGCGAGCACATCGCCCAGGTGCCGGCGCCGAGTCGTCCGATAGCCCGAGGCCTTGCAGGCCCGGGGTTGTTGGCCCATGTGCTGGTCTCGAAGTTTGTCGATCATTTGCCGTTGTATCGGCAGTCCGAGATCTACGCCCTTGAGCACCACGTCATGAGCGGTCACAAAGTCCATGCCGACGACACGCCGATTGGCGTGCTCGCACCGGGCAACGGCAAGACCAAAACGGCTCGCCTGTGGACGTACGTGCGCGACGACCGACCGGCGGGTGACTCGACACCGGCGGCGGTATGGTTTGCCTACTCGCCCGATCGCAAGGGGCAACATCCCCGCGCTCATCTCAAGAGCTTCAGCGGGATCTTGCAGGCTGACGGCTATGCCGGTTTTGCTCAGTTGTATGCCACGGGCACTATTGAGGAAGCCGCGTGCTGGGCTCACGCCCGCCGCAAGTTTTACGATGTCTACAAAGACCGGGCTTCGCCACTTGCTGGCGAGGCGCTGCAACGGATTGCGGCCCTGTATGCCATCGAGAGCGAGATTCGCGGGCAACCGCCCGACCAACGAAAAGCCGTTCGACAAAGTCGGGCCAGTCCGTTGCTGGAGTAACTCCACGCGTGGCTCAACCAGACGCTGACTCAACTGTCGAAAAAATCGACATTGGGCGGTGCAATCCTCTATGCCCTCAATCGGTGGCCGGCGCTGACGCGCTACTGCAATGATGGCCGGATCGAAATCGACAACAATGCCGCCGAACGCGCGTTGCGCGCCGTCGCTTTGGGTCGCAAAAACTACCTGTTTGTCGGTTCCGATGCTGGCGGAGAACGGGCGGCTGCGATTTACAGCCTGGTGGGTACTGCCAAGCTAAACGGATTGAACCCACAGGCGTATCTGACCTACGTGCTTGAGCACATTGCCGAGCACCCGATCAATCGGGTGAGCGAGTTGCTGCCCTGGAATATTTCTTTGAACCACTCTGAACACTGCGAGGCCGCCTGATCCATGGTTAAAACTGTTCGCTTACCCAAACCCGCACCTGATCTGTTGCTGCTGCACATTGAGCTGAAGTGGATCACTCCGACGATCTGGCGTCGGTTCGCGGTGCCTGAAAATATTACCTTGGGCAAACTGCACCATGTCATCCAGGTCGTGATGGGCTGGAGTGATAGCCATCTGCATGAGTTTGAAATTGCCGGTGAGAATTACGGTATGCCCGATCCTGATGGCTGGGGGCCGCCGGTGAACCCGGAAGCCCGTAAAACGCTGATCAAGGCGCTGAGCGGAAAGCGGACATTCAATTATCTCTACGACTTTGGTGACAGCTGGCATCACAGTATCAAGGTCGAAAAAATGCTACCCGCTATTGCCTGTCCTCAGGTGCCGTACTGCATCGAGGGCGCCAATGCTTGCCCACCGGAAGACGTGGGTGGCGGGCCTGGTTACGAGGACTTTCTGGAGGCGATGGCCAACCCCGATCATCCAGAGCATGACGCGATGGTTGAATGGCATGGAGATGTTTTTGATCCAGCGGCATTTGAGTGCGAGCGCGTGAACCAGTGGTTTAAACGGATTAAGGTTTGAGTTGCAAGGCGGTGTAGCTTGGACGCTTACGGTGCTTCGGACATCCGCCGCGATGGTTGCGGCTCGATGTCCATCGTTGATCGAGTACAGCCAACGCGCGCGACGTCTGCAATAATGACGACCACTGCGGCGCGATGGCATATCGAGTGCTCGTGCCAACATCCGGCATTCGGGTTTGGAGGACTTCATGCGTGACATTATTGACGGCTTTCTGCGCTTTCAGCGCGAGGTTTATCCGCAACGCGTCGAGCTTTTCAAGCAGCTCGCGACGACACAAAACCCGAAGGCGTTGTTCGTCACCTGCTCGGACAGTCGTGTTGTGCCCGAACTCCTTACGCAGCGCGAACCGGGCGAACTGTTCGTTATTCGCAACGCTGGCAACATTGTGCCGTCGTATGGTCCCGAACCGGGCGGCGTCTCGGCCACCGTCGAATATGCAGTCGCAGTGCTCGGCGTACAGGACATCGTGATCTGCGGCCACTCGGACTGCGGAGCGATGGGCGCGATTTCACGCTGCACGTGTCTGGATCATCTTCCGGCGGTCGCCAACTGGCTACGCCACTCGGACGCAGCGAAAGCGATTAACGCGGCGCATGAGTTCGACTCGCCTCGCGCGAAGCTCGACGGCCTCGTGCGCGAAAATGTGATCGCGCAACTGGCGAACCTGCGTACGCATCCATCGGTGGCACTCGCGCTCGAGCAGGGGCGCATGAATTTGCACGGCTGGGTCTACGACATCGAGGCGGGGTGCATCGATGCGCTTGATGGCGCGACACGACAGTTCGTTCCACTTGCTGATTCGCCGACCACCGTTGCGATCGCTGCGCGAAACGGCAGACAGATGTAATGGCGACAAACAAGTGAGGGTGGCTGCATTACTTTCGGCCTCTATCGGGCAAGTTCCGGAGCGGACCAGCCGTTCGAATGACTGCTCGGCGGGACTGGCGAACGACCGGAACTGGCCGGTTTACGCCTGTCGCTACCGGCCGAAATTGCTTACTCGTGATCACTGTGTCCGTCCGAAACGGAGCCCCCCCCTTAAGGGGACCCTACGTTTCGGACGGACGTCGGTAAAGCTATTTTGCCTGTCTGATTTCGTTTCCCTCACTCGTCCCGCCACGGATGTTGAGTGTTATCAGGGATCAAGGCCCCTGCGACCTGTGAGGGTTGTCCACTAACGCGTGAATGGCGGCTCCCTACGACCGAGAGCTTGGGCATCTCATGATCTGGCCTCCTGAACACTTCCGAAGAACTGGGCGGGTGGAGGCTGTACTGGCTGACGAGACCAGTGCCGCGAGATCCTGAGTCGGGTGAAGGCAGTGAAACGATGACTGGGGCGTGCCTGACTGTCAGTCAGGTGCATCACCTTCCATGGGCTGCGGCACCATCATCTGGATCGCTGTTGCTGGTGACATTTCGATGTTTGTCACGCCAATTGTCACGAGGGAGAAAGCCACAAAGGCCTGTGCGAGCAGGGCTGCAGCAGTGTTAGGAGCGCCCGTCTCTTTAGGGGGCAAAGAGACGGGCAACAGGTTGGCGCAAGAAATGGCCAAGTGGATAAGTTGCTGCAGAGCAGCCAGGAGGGGGCATCAGTTGCCGCAGTGGGCATTCTGGAAGAAGTGGCATCCATCACATTGCTGTGACTGTGCGAGCCGCCGGACGCTAATCGCACTTTGGGGAGAACCACCACGGGTATGGCGTGACCTCAAAGGTTCGGGCCACCTGGGTTGCTGTCAACGACAGCGGTTTGCACGATTATTCGTACGCTGATGGATAAATCCGGTCAAGGCATTAACCGATATCGTCGATAAGTGAGATTGCGGCTAACCCCATCACTTACGTTTTAAGCGCTATGTCCCCTTGCTCAAGCTCGTCCAGGTGATCGGCATACCACTGCATCATGGTGACTCGCTGCTCGAGGTACTGCGCTTTGTTGTACACGCCGGCGGTCCCGCCTTTGACGTGGGATAGCTGGGCCTCGATATGGTCCGCGTTGAAGCCGTGCTCATTGAGCAAGGTCGACGCAATGTGTCGGAAGCCGTGTCCGGTTTGACGTCCCTCGTAGCCGAGTCGGCGCAGGGCCATCAGGAACACTGTGTCGCTGCGCGGTTTGGTAATGTCGCTACGGCCGGGGAATAACAATGAATTGGCTCCGGTGAGCCCGTGCAATTCGTCTAATGCTTGGATGGCCTGTCGGCTCAAGGGCACGACATGTTCACGGCGTTTCTTCATGCGTTCAGGCGGTATCGTCCACAGCTTCTTGCCGAGGTCGAATTCAGTCCAGCGCGCTTCTCGCAGTTCCGAGGGGCGGGCGGCTGTCAGGGACAGTAGACGCAGACCAAGTCGAACGTCTGTTGCGTGGGGGTAGGCGTTGATGGCCCGGAGCAGGGCAGGCAATTCCGTTGCTGAGACGTGAGCGAAGTTGGAGGCTTTGCTGGTTTGCAGGAATTTGCGCAGGCCTTCAATCGGGTTGTGTATGGCGCGGCCGGTGACTCGGGCCAGGTCGTAGATTTCAGCGCAGTAGCGGCGCACTCGACTGGCCTGCTCGATGATGCCCTTTTGCTCCATGCCGCGAAAAAACTCCATCCATTCCATGGGCAAGATTGCGGAATGGGGGCGTTTACCGAATACAGGGAAGACGTGTTTTTCGAGGGCGCCTAGAATGCGTTTCGCCGTGCCTGGGTCCCAGCCATTGATTCGGGAGGCATGCCATTCCCGGCCGACGGTCTCGAAGCTGTTTACGATGGATTCGCTGTCGACTGCTTTGCGGACGGATTGAGTGGCGAGGGGTTTGCCATCTGCTGCGTGGTTTCGCAGCTCTGCAGCTTTTTGACGGGCGTGGGAGCCACTGACTGCCGGATATCCGCCCAAACCTAGCCACGACCAGTTGCCATCGGGCTTCTTGTAGCGGAACTCCCAGGATTTCTGGCCGTTGGGTTTGACCCGGAAATACAGACCGCTGCCGTCCAACTCGCGGTAGACAGAAGCCTCTGGTTCCAGGCCGGCCAGTGTGGTGTCAGCCATGGGGCGTTTCTTGATATCCCGGCGCTTCATTTCCTTGTATGCCTGGTTCAAATTTTCTTGAAGCATACAAGCAGGCATACACGAAGGCGAGGGCTGTCCGGAGACATGGAGCGACAAAACGAATGCCCCAGACACAAGAAAGCCCGCACTAGGCGGGCTTCTTGAGTTGTTTACAGACTCCAATGGAACTCTGTAAACAGGTACTTGGTGGCTACACAGGGACTTGAACCCCGGACCCCAGCATTATGAATGCTATGCTCTAACCAACTGAGCTATGTAGCCAAGTGGCGCGCATTATTCGCCGATAACGGAAAAGCGTCAAGCGTTTTATTGAAAATTTATCTACGCTATCAACTGTTTATCGAAAACCCTCTGCCAGCAGGGGTGACGGGCACCGGTGAAACCACTGGCTGGCCTGTTCGTAGGCGTGGGCCAGTTGCAGTACGGCGAAGTCGGCGTGATGGCGGCCGATGATTTGCAGACCCATGGGCAGGCCGTTTTGGCTGAAGCCAACCTGCACGTTTGCCACTGGACAGCCCGAGAGGGTGCCGGGGATAACCACTTCCATCCAGCGGTGATAGGTGTCCATGGTCACGCCTTCGATAGCGGTCGGCCAAGCGGTGGTTTTATCGAACGGGAAGACCTGGGCGCTGGGCAGCAGCAGGTAGTCGTAGCGTTCGAACAGTTTGCTGATGGCGCGATACCAGTTGCTTCGGGTCACCGACGCGGCGTAGACGTCGCTGGCGGAGAGTTTCAAGCCATTTTCGATTTCCCAGCAGGCTTCCGGTTTTAATTGCGCGCGCTTTTGCGGGGCGGCATAGGTTGCGCCAAGGGAGCCGGCGACCATCCAGTGGCGCAGGCTGCGCCAACTGTCCCAGAGTTGTTGTGGAGAGAAGTCCGCCTGCGCGGCTTCAACGCTGCAGCCGATGGCTTCAAAGTCGGCAAAGGAGCGCTGACAAAGCTCGAGGATGCCTTTTTCCATCGGCAGATAGCCGTTGAAGTCGCCGAGCCAGCCGAGGCGCGTGCCTTTGAAGTCGCGCTCCAGCGGTGCGGCGAAGGCGCTGCCGGACTCAGTGATAGACAGCGGTGCTCGCACATCTGCGCCGGCCTGTATCGAGAGCAGTAGCGCGGCGTCGCGTACGCTGCGGCCCATGGGACCTTCGTAGCCGAGTTGGTCGATGAACAGGTCGGCGCTGTCATCGAACGGCACCCGACCCTGGGACGGACGAAAGCCAAACACGTTGTTGAACGCCGCCGGGTTGCGCAGCGAACCCATCATGTCGCTGCCGTCGGCCACCGGCACCAAGTGCATGGCCAGCGCTGCGGCGGCGCCACCGCTGCTGCCGCCGGCGGTTTTGCTCGGGTCGTAGGCGCAGCCGGTGGCGCCGAATAACGGATTGTAGGTTTGCGAGCCGAGGCCGAATTCCGGGGTGTTGGTTTTGCCGATGATGATCGCCCCAGCAGCCTTGATCCGTTCGGTCATGATGCCGTCGCGCTCTGGCACAAAATCCTTGTACAGCGGTGAGCCGAAGGTGGTGCGGATGCCGCGGGTCAGTGACAGGTCCTTGATGGCATGGGGCAGGCCGTGCATCCAGCCACGGTAAAGGCCACGGGCCAGTTCTGCGTCGCGCTCGTCAGCCTGGGCCAGCAGTTGGTCGGCCGGTTGCAGGCTGATCAACGCGTTGACCAACGGGTTGAAGCGCTCGATGTGGGCCAGGTAAGTCTGCATCACTTCCCGGCAGGACACCTGGCGCAGGCGAATGCGTTCGGCGAGTTCGTGGGCCTGCAGCAGGACCAATTCGCTGATGGTAGTAGAAGTCATTAAAACGCTGCCTTGTAGACGGCTGGAAAAGCGCCCCGACGCGCTGGCGGGGCGGTCGGGGTCAACGCATCAGGTTGGTCCACAGACGGTCGGCGAGACGGATCGCGCCTTCGCCGCAGGTCTTGCTGAACACTACTTGGGTGCCGTCCGGGATGTGCAGTTCGGGTGCATCCTTGAGGCTGGCGTCGAGGAACGGTTCCACACCCTTGATTGGGCTCTGATGCTTGAGGAAGTTCTGGGTCATCGCGGCGTTCTCAGGCTGACTGAGGAAGGCGATGAAGGCCTTGGCGTTAGCCGGGTTTTTACTGCCTTTGGGGATTACCATGTTGTCGACCCAGGCCAGTACGCCTTCTTTCGGGTAGAGGTAGCGCAGGCTCGGTTTCATCTCACGGGCGCGCATCGACGAACCACCCCAGAAGGTCGACATGTCGATTTCGCCCGAGGCGAGGTTCTCGCGGATCGAGCCGGCCTTGGAACTGTAGGTTTTGACGAAAGGTTTTTGCGCCTTGAGCAGGGTCAGCACTTGCTGCATTTGTTTCGGATCTTCGCTGCACAGCGGGATGTTCAGGTACAGGCTGGCCATGTCGACCACGTCGCTTACCGAGTCGAACATGTTGACCCGCCCTTGCAGCTCCGCCGGCGGCTCGTAGAGGACTTTGTAGCTGTCCGTCGGGCCTTTGTAGCGCTCGGTGTTCAGCACCACGCTGGTGGTGCCCCAGATGAACGGCACGGAGTACGCGCCTTCCGGGTCCCAGGTGGGTTTTTTCAGGTTGTCGGCGATGCTGGCGTAGTAGGGCTGGTTGACCGGGTCGAAGCGTTCAAGCAGTTGTTCCTTGATCAGGATCGGGATGAACTGGTGCGACGGAATCGCCACGTCATAGCCTGCGCCGCCTTGTTTGAGTTTGGCCAGCAGGGTCTCGTTGGAGTCGTAGGAGTCAACGGTGACTTCGATACCGGTCTGTTTCTGGAACTTGGCGAGAATCTCCGGCGAGAAATAGCCGCTCCAGCTCACCACGTTCAACTTTTCGGCCGCCTGAACACTGCCAAGCAGAGGCAATGTCAGTAACAAAGAGGTGCCGAAGCGTGCGATCAACTTGCTCATGGTATTTCCCCAAAGTGGTTGGCGTGTTCAGGTTTTCTTTTTGCCCAGCAGATAGGAAAGGCTGACGAACAGCACCGAGACGGCCAGGATTAAAGTCGAGACGGCGTTGACGTCGGGTGTCACACCCATTCGCAGCAAGCCGAAGATGAAGATCGGAAGGGTGGTGGTGCCGGCCTGGGAGACCATCATCGAGATCACGAAGTTATCCAGCGAGACGATGAAGGCCAGCATCAGCCCGGAGACGATTCCCGGCATCAACAGCGGCAGGGTGACCTTGCGAAAGGTCCGCCAGGGACCTGCGTAGAGGTCGGCCGAGGCGTGTTCCAGGGACAGGTCCATGTCGTTGAGCCGTGCGCGGATCGGCAGGTAGGCGAAGGGAATGCAGAACACCGTGTGGGCGATGATCAGGTTGCCGTAGCCGAGCGACAGGCCGATGGTCGAAAACAGCGCCAGGGTGGCGACGCCAACGACGATTTCCGGTAGCACCAGCGGCAACATGATTGCGCCCATGGACAGTTGCATCCCCTTGAATTTGGCGCCGCGTGAGGTGCCGAGTGCCGCCAGTGTGGCAATCGCGGTGGCGATCATGCTGGCGCACACGGCGATCAGCAGGCTGTTGCCGGCGGCCTGACGCAACGCCTGATTGGCGAACGCCGCGCGGTACCAGTCGAGACTGAAACCGGTCCAGACCGTGGCCGATTGGTTGGCGTTGAAGGAGAACACCACCAGCACCACGATCGGCGCGTAGAGGTACAGGTAGAACAGGAAGCTGAAGCCGCCGAAACCCGGGAAGTCCTGCACGCTGAGCCCGTTTCGTTTGAGCAGACGCAACATTACTCACCTCCTTTGGCGAGGCGCTGGCGCTCGGCGCGCAGGGCGTAAAGGGTCAGTACCAGCATCACTGCTGCCATCAGCACCAGGGACAGGGCCGCGCCGAACGGCCAGTTACGGGCGTCGCTGAATTGCCGGAAGATCAGGTTGCCGAGCATCATTTTGGTCCCGCCACCCAGCAGTTCCGGGGCAATCATTGCGCCCAGGCAAGGGACGAAGGTCAGGATCGCGCCGGCGAAAATCCCCGGTTTGGCGATCGGCAGCACCACTTTTATCAGCGTCCGCCAACGCCCGGCATATAGGTCTTGCGCGGCTTCCAGCAGGCGGATGTCCATCTTTTCCAGGGTGGCGTAGATCGGCAGCACCACGAACGGCGCGTAGGTGTAAACCAGCCCCAGCAGCACCGCGCCGTCGGTATAGAGCAATTGCAACGGTTGATCGATCACGCCGAGCCCCATCAGGCTGTTGTTGATCACACCGGTGTTGCGCAGCAGCAGAATCCAGGCGTAGGTACGGATCAGCAGGTTGGCCCAGAACGGCACGGTGATCAGAAAGATCAGCAGCCCGCGACGATGGGCCGGCTGCATGGCCAGCCAGACCGCCACCGGAAAACCGATCAACAGCGTGATGACTGTGGTCAGCCCGGCGATGCCAACGGAGCGCAGGGCAATGATTAGGTACGAATCGGCAAAGGCCAGGCTGTCGTCCAATTGCCGTTCAAACAGCAACGAGGTGTAGGCTTCGCTACTGAAGACTTTGTTCACCCCGCCGTAGGGGTTCGCTTCCATCAGCGAATAGCCGATCACGATCAGAATCGGCACGAGCAGGAACAAGCCGATGGCGAGTAGCGCGGGAGTGACCCCGAGAAAGCTGCCGAAGGCCTTGCGTCGTGCCAGGGTGGTGGATATCGGTGAAGCGTGCATGGGAATCCCTCGCTCAATCCAGCAAAACGCTGGCACTGCCTCGATCGAACAGCAGGCCAGCCCGGCTGTTGACCGGGAAGCGCTGGCTCAGGTCGACGCTGTTGGGCGTGCGCACGGTGAGGCGCGAACCGTCAGCCAGGCTGACCTGATATTGCAGGTCGGTGCCCAGATAGATTTGCGCTTCGATCCGGCAGGGCAGTGCACCGGCACTGCCTTCCGGCAACAGGTGCAGGCGTTCCGGACGCACCGAGAGCGCCACGCTGTCGCCGATGGCTACGTCGCTGCAGGGCTGAGCCGGCAAGGGATGACCGGCAGGACCATCGAACCAGGCCAGCCCGGCCTCGACCCGCGTGACCCGACCTTCGATGAAGTTGGTCTCGCCGATAAAGTCGGCGACGAAGCGATTGTGTGGGCGCTCGTAAATGTCTTCAGGGCGACCGACCTGCTGCACTTCGCCTTCGGACAACACGGCGATGCGGTCAGACATGGTCAGCGCTTCTTCCTGATCATGGGTGACGAAGATGAAGGTGATGCCGGTCTTGGCCTGAATGGTTTTCAGCTCTTCGCGCATCGCCTGACGCAACTTGAGGTCGAGGGCCGAAAGCGGTTCGTCGAGCAGCAGCACCTTGGGATGCGGCGCCAGTGCCCGGGCCAGAGCAACCCGTTGCTGCTGGCCGCCGGACAATTGTGCAGGGCGGCGCGTGGCGAAGCGTTCCATCTGCACCAGTGCGAGCATTTCCCGTACGCGTTCGGCGATCTGCGTCTTGCTCAGGGTTTTGCCCATGGGCTGCGATTCGAGGCCGAAGGCCAGGTTCTCGGCGATGGTCATGTGCGGGAACAGCGCGTAGTGCTGGAACACGGTATTGACCGGACGCTTGAAAGGCGGGCGGTCGGCGATATTTTCGCCGTAGAGCAGGATCTCGCCCTGGGTCGGAAACTCGAACCCGGCGATCATCCGCAAAAGAGTGGTTTTGCCACAGCCGGAAGGGCCGAGAAGGGTGAAGAACTCGTTGTCGCGGATATCCAGGTCGATGCTTTTCAGCGCCACCGGACCGGTTTGCGGGTCACCATAAACCTTGCGTACTGAGCGAATGGACACAGCCAGCGTTTGCAGCGAATGCAGGGCATTCATGCGTTACCTCCGATTCCCCCATCGCCCGTTCGAATGCTGCTCTGCGAAGAGCCGCGCCTTCAGGCCATGGATATTATTTTTTTGGGCAGGATCGAGATGCTTTCGGGTGTGTAGCGAGCCGCGTCGGCGGGCTCTTTGTTGTGTTCTTGTTGTTCTGTTGTGGCTTGATTATCAGTGAGGGGTTGCGGGCGCGAAACTTCAATTTTAACATAGGAGCTGTTAAATAATTTAATAGCTAAAGGCGGTCAGCCCCTATGCCTAACCATCGTTTGCCGCCACTCAATGCCGTACGCGCTTTTGATGCAGCGGCGCGTTTGGGCAGCTATGTCGAAGCTTCTAAAGCGCTGCACGTGACCCAGCCGGCGATTGGTCGGCATGTGAAGTTGCTTGAGGAATGGCTGGGCGTGCAGCTGTTCGAGCGGACCTCACGCGGTGTCGTGTTGACCATCGCCGGGCAGAAGTACCATCACAAAATATCCGCAGCCTTGCAGTTGATCGTTTCGGCCGGGCAGGAGTTGCAGCCCAAGGATTCCGAACGCTGGCTGCGGATCATGGTGGTACCGGGCTTCGCCAAACGCTGGCTGACGCCCAGGCTTGAGGCGATGCGGCATCTGCGGCCGGGTTTGAAATTCGCTATCGAACCTAACTCGACCTTTACCGAAGTAGACGGCAAGAGCGCCGATCTGGGCATCGTTTATGGCCTGGATGGGCAGTACGCCGATTCCCGCGCGACCTTGATCTGCCCCCGGGTATTTCCGATCTGTACGCCGGGGTATCTGGCGAGCATCGAGCCGATCCACAGCCCGGTCGATCTGGTGAAACATAACCTGATCCACTTTGATGACGGTGAATGGTGGAACATGTGGTTTGCCGCCAACGGTCTGGATATTCACCTGAATTCCGACGTGTTGTACGTCAACAATGACCACGCCTTGTCGGTGGCTGAAAGCGGCCAGGGTATTGCGCTGGCCAACGAAGTGCTGGTGCGCGATGAACTCGAGGCCGGGACTTTAGTGCGAGCAGTTGAGGCCCAGGTGAAACTCGAAAGCTATCGCGTACTGACGCCGTCGGCTGCGCTTTCGGCCGATGTGGAATGGTTTATCCAGTGGCTGGCGACGTCGCTGGAGCAGGAGTTTCCAGAGGCGGTGGTGGCAGAATAAAGCCCGGAGGCCGCACCGCTCAACTCAACCGAAACCTCCCGGTATTCTCGCTCAGCGCCTTACTGCCCTGACTCAAGGTGTCCGCCGCGCGGTTCACCGCTCGCGCGCCTTCGAGCAGGCGCACGGCCGCTTGATCGACCTGCTGAATATTGCCGCTGACTTCATCGGCGGTGCTGGCTTGCTCATCAACAGCCGTAGCGATCTGCGCCAGGGTATCGGTGACGCTTTGTACAGCGTTGGCAATTTCCCCCAGGCGTTCGCCAAGCCCGGTCACGGCCTGGGCATCGGTTTGCGCTTGACCGCAAGCGGCTTCCATCAGGGTAACGGCTTCGTTCACCGTGGCCCGCAGGCTATCGACGGTGCCGGCGATTTGCGCGGTAGAGGATTGAGTGCGCTGTGACAGGCTGCGCACTTCATCGGCCACCACCGCAAATCCACGGCCTTGCTCACCGGCCCGAGCCGCTTCGATGGCGGCGTTCAGCGCCAGCAGGTTGGTTTGCTCGGCGACCCCGCGAATGGTGTCGACCACCAACTGGATTTGCTGCCCCTGCTCGCTGACTCGGCCGAGGGCTGCTGCGGTGTCGTTCAGGCGCTGGTTGAGTTGCTGGATGCTGGCGGTGGTCCGCTGGCTGTCACGGCTGCTGTCGGCGGCGATGCGCTGGGTGTGCTGGGCGCTGCCGGAGGCTTGTTCGCAACTCTGCGCGACGCCTTGTGAAGTGGCGGCCAATTGGGTCGCCGCCGCGGCGATCTGACTGATCTGCAATTGCTGCGCTTCGACCTCGCCCAGCGCGCCGCTGGAGTGGTCGTTGAGGGTCCGTACTGCATTGCTCAGTTGCAGGGTTTCGTGATCGACCCCGAGCAAACTAGTACGCAACTGCACCACGGCAACGTTGAGCGCGGTGCTGATCGCGGCCAGTTCATCGCGCCCGTGCACCGGTACTTGCAGGGACAAGTTACCGTCACGCAGGGCTTCGGCCAGCAGGGTGATGCCGCTGGCACTGCGGCGGATCGATGCCTGCAAGCAGATGAACAGATACAGCGCCGCCAGTAGCAGGCAGCCGAAGATCGTCGCCACCAGGATGAATTGGCGGATGGCTGAGCTGTGGTAGTCATCCAGGCGGTTGTCCAGCGACATCAGTGACTGTTGGCGCAACGACGCCAAATCAGTGAGGAGGGCGTCGAGGCTGCGCTCGAAGTCTTCCGGCTTGAGGTTGATGCTGCCACCGAACACACCGTCGTCCAGCACTTTTAAGCCCGCGTCGAGGTGTTTGAGGCTGTCGTGGTATTGCCCGGCCCAGGACTGCAAGACGCTGGGCAGTCGGGCCTCGAGCAGGCTGGCGGTTTTCATCAGCTGCTCACGAGCATCACCGATGCGGCTGCGCAGGTCCCGCAGTTGCAAACGGCTTTGCAGGGTAAATTGTCCGGACACCACGGAAGCCTGGCCGACGCTGGCGAGGCGGCCGACCCGTTCGATCAGGTCCGGTGCGTGTTGAGTGGATATCTGCGTCAGCAGGTAGGTTTCCAGCCACGGGGCGAGGATGAGCCGGTTGTCCATGGCGATCTGCTCGCGCAGGGCTTGCAGCGCGCTCAGCGCGGCGGTGAAACGCTCATAGCCATCCGGCCACCAGCCGACGCTGCTCAGGCTTTTGGAATCCAGGCCATTGAGGGCCGCTTGTAACGCTTGATAGCGACTCAAGGTGTCACCGACGGCGCCTTCGGTTTGCAGGGTAGTGCCGAGGTCGGTGGCGGCCTGGTTAAGGGCGGGCTGAACCGCATCGAACGCAGCCACGGCGGCGAGCGTCGCGGGCGTCGGCTGACGGTTGGTTTCCGTTGCTCGCCAGCGAGCGGCACGATCACGCTGAGCGGCGAGCAGGTTGTCCAGGGCGTCGAGGGCCAGCAACTGGCGAACCCCGGCACGCTCGCCGGAAATCAGGCTCAGCTTGTCGCGGTAGTCCTGGCCGATCATCCACAGGCTGCCCATCAGCGGCAGGATGAACAGCAGGAACAACAGCTGAAACTTGCGGGCAAAACCGAAGCGCCCCAGCAGTCCAATTCCCGGTGATAAAAAAGCCTGCATGCCCGACTACTCCTCTGGGCACCACGCACCAATGGCGTGCAGTCCTGGCGGTGTGGCCTGGACCTGTGCCCCTTATAAAAGGCCTCGAAAGTTCACCCGCGCAGGTGCCTGTAGGGCCTGCCCTGTAGCGAAACTTCCCATTATCGGTCCCCTTTGTAAGGGGCCGCGTTGAAGCGGATAAGCAAGGCAAGATTCAGACCATGGCTTTGAGCTATCACTTGGCGGGTTCTAAAACTTGAAGTCGTTAGCAGGCTAAGGGGATGGCTTTGCTGCACCGAAAAATGGCACATTGACGCACCTGCAAGTCTGCACCCATCTGCTGTATGGAAACTCTCATGGCTATCAGTAACCTTCAGACCTCCGCGAGCCCGGCTTCAGCCGCCCCGCAAACCAGCCCTTTGGTCATGCGTATCATCGGCGCCGTGGCCCTGGCGCATTTGATTAATGACCTGATTCAAGCGGTGCTGCCGTCGATCTATCCAATGCTCAAGGCCAACTATGGGCTGACCTTCACTCAGGTCGGTCTGATCACACTGACCTTTCAGCTCACCGCTTCACTGTTGCAGCCGTGGGTCGGGTATTACACCGATCGCCACCCCAAGCCCTACCTGCTTCCGCTGGGGATGGTCAGCACGTTAATTGGCATCTTGATGTTGTCTCAAGTCGGCAGCTTCCCGCTGATTCTGTTGGCCTCGGCGTTGATCGGCATCGGCTCTTCGACCTTTCACCCGGAAGCGTCCCGGGTTGCTCGACTGGCGTCGGGCGGGCGTTATGGCTTGGCGCAGTCGACGTTCCAGGTCGGCGGTAATGCCGGTTCGGCATTCGGGCCATTGTTGGCGGCAGCGATCATCATCCCGTTCGGCCAGGGCAATGTTGCCTGGTTCGGGTTGTTCGCGGTGTTCGCCTTGGGCGTGCTGTATGCGATCAGCCGTTGGTACGCCAATCACCTGAACCTGTTCAAGCTCAAACAGGGCCAGGCGGCGACCCATGGTCTGTCCAAAGGTCGGGTGTTGAGTGCATTAGTGGTGCTCGGGCTGTTGGTTTTTTCCAAGTACTTCTACATGGCCAGCTTCACCAGCTACTTCACCTTTTACCTGATCGAGAAATTCGACCTGTCGGTGGCCAGCTCGCAGCTGCACCTGTTCTTGTTTCTGGGCGCGGTAGCGGCGGGGACCTTCTTTGGTGGCCCAATCGGCGACAAGATAGGCCGTAAGGCTGTGATCTGGTTTTCGATCCTCGGCGTGGCGCCATTCACACTGCTCCTGCCTCATGTGGACCTGTTCTGGACCAGCGTGCTGAGCGTGGTGATCGGTTTTATCCTGGCCTCGGCATTCTCGGCCATTGTGGTTTACGCACAGGAGCTGGTGCCAGGTAACGTCGGAATGATTGCCGGGGTGTTCTTCGGTCTGATGTTTGGTTTCGGCGGGATTGGTGCGGCGCTGCTTGGGCATCTGGCCGATCTTCACGGCATTGAGTACGTGTATATGTTGTGCTCGTTTCTGCCGTTGTTTGGGGTGTTGGCGATCTTTCTACCGGGAACCAAAAAAACCTGAACGGCTCCAACGGGGTGTGGTGGTTTTAGAACCGTCAGACACAAAAAAGCCGCGTCGAAACGCGGCTTTTTCTTGGGTGTTTCTTTACACGTTGAAACGGAAGTGCATCACGTCGCCGTCTTTGACGATGTAATCCTTGCCTTCCAGGCGCCATTTACCGGCTTCTTTGGTACCGGCTTCGCCTTTGTACTGAATGAAGTCGTTGTAGGCGATGACTTCGGCGCGGATGAAGCCTTTTTCGAAGTCGGTGTGGATCACCCCAGCCGCTTGTGGCGCGGTAGCACCGACTTTTACGGTCCAGGCGCGAACTTCTTCGACACCGGCGGTGAAGTAGGTCTGCAGGTGAAGCATCTCGTAACCGGCGCGGATCACGCGGTTCAGGCCAGGCTCTTCGAGGCCCAGGGCTTCGAGGAACATGTCTTTTTCTTCACCGTCTTCGAGCTCGGCGATTTCCGCTTCGATCTTGTTGCAGACCGGTACTACGATCGCGCCTTCTTCTTCGGCAATGGCCTTGACCACGTCCAGCAGCGGATTGTTTTCGAAGCCGTCTTCAGCGACGTTGGCGATGTACATGACCGGTTTGGTGGTCAGTAGGTGGAAGCCACGGATCACGGCCTTCTCATCGGCGCTCATGCTCTTCATCAGGCTGCGCGCAGGCTTGCCTTCGGTGAAGTGAGAGATCAGTTGTTCCAGCAGGCCTTTCTGGACCACTGCGTCCTTGTCACCGCCCTTGGCGTTGCGGGTGACTTTCTGCAGTTGCTTTTCGCAGCTGTCGAGGTCGGCGAAGATCAGCTCGAGGTCGATGATTTCGATGTCGCGTTTCGGGTCGACGCTGTTGGAGACGTGAATCACGTTCTCGTCTTCGAAGCAGCGGACCACGTGGGCGATGGCATCGGTTTCGCGGATGTTGGCCAGGAACTTGTTGCCCAGACCTTCACCTTTCGAGGCGCCGGCAACGAGGCCCGCGATGTCGACGAATTCCATGGTGGTCGGCAGGATGCGCTTGGGATTGACGATGGCCGCCAACGCGTCCAGACGCTTATCCGGCATCGGCACGATACCGGTGTTCGGTTCGATGGTGCAGAAGGGGAAGTTTTCGGCCGCGATACCGGACTTGGTCAGGGCGTTGAACAGGGTGGACTTGCCGACGTTAGGCAGGCCGACGATGCCGCAGTTGAATCCCATGGTGTTTCCCCTCGGATAAGAGTCAGGCCTTCTGGCTGTGCAGGTTTTTCATCGCGCGGTTCCATTCACCGGCGAGGATATCCGGCAGCACGCCGAGGGCAAAATCGATGCTGGCATCCAGCTTTTCCTGTTCTGCGCGTGGCGCTCGACCCAGGACAAAATTGGAAACCATGCTGGCGACGCCTGGGTGGCCGATGCCAAGCCGCAAGCGGTGAAAGGTATTCTGATTGCCGAGCTGCGCGATGATGTCGCGCAGGCCGTTATGACCGCCATGCCCGCCGCCCTGTTTGAGCTTGGCTACGCCGGGTGGCAAGTCGAGTTCGTCGTGAGCTACCAATATCGCTTCCGGTGGGATGCGGTAAAAACCGGCAAGCGCCGCTACGGCCTGACCACTTCGGTTCATGAACGTGGTGGGAATCAGCAGACGAACATCCTGACCCTGATGCGTGAAACGCCCGGTCAGGCCAAAAAATTTGCGCTCGGGCACCAGATTGATGCGTTGGGCCGAGGCGATGCGCTCAACAAAAAAGGCCCCTGCGTTATGCCGGGTCTGTTCGTATTCGGCGCCTGGATTTCCCAGGCCAACGATCAGTTGTATGGCAGTCACGTCAAGGGCCCTTCCTTGGAGTTGTGGATAACATCGCCGCGTTGAGATTGTGCGGCGAAAGTGGACGAAAAATGCTCATTTACCATTATGTAAACTCCGCGTTCTCGCCCGCTTTCTCGCTACGCTCTAGTCCGCGATGTTTCCAACAATCTCCGGCGTACAGAGTGAATTACTCTGCAGCGCCTTCTGCAGCTGGAGCAACACGTGGAGCGTGAACGTTGGCAACAGCCAGGTCGTTACCGTGTGCCAGAGCTACGAACTCAACGCCGTTAGGGGCTTTGAGGTCAGACAGGTGAATGATCGAGCCAACTTCGGCATCAGCCAGGTCGACTTCGATGAATTCAGGCAAGTCTTTTGGCAGGCAAGAAACTTCGACTTCAGCAACAACGTGCGAAATTTCGCCGCCTTTCTTGATCGGAGCTTCTTCGCCAACGAAGTGTACTGGTACGTGAGCGGTCAGTTTCTGACCAGCAACAACGCGTACGAAGTCAGCGTGCAGCACGTGGCCTTTGGCCGGGTGACGTTGCAGAGCTTTGATCACGACGTTTTGCTTGGTGCCGCCAACGTTCAGCTCGATGATGTGGCTGTAAGCCGCTTCGTTTTCGAGCAGTTTGGCAACTTCTTTGGCCAGCATGCTGATGGATTCAGGGGCTTTTTCGCCACCGTAAACTACAGCTGGAACCAGGCTTGCGAGACGACGCAGGCGGCGGCTCGCACCTTTCCCCAGGTCGGAACGCACTTCAGCATTCAGAGTAAAATCGTTCATGTTGTATCTCCAAAATAACCACATTCGCCCCAGCGTTTGCGACCAGCGCTAAAGGCGATATGGGCAAAAAAGCCCCGCCCCGGCAAGAATACCGGGGCGGGGCGCTTTTCGTCATTACGATGAGTGCGAAGGGCAGGGCCCTTAGCGGAACATCGCGCTGATCGATTCTTCGTTGCTGATGCGGCGAACCGCTTCGGCAACTACCGGTGCGATATCCAGTTGACGGATACGCGAACAGGCTTGTGCTGCAGCGGACAGCGGGATGGTGTTAGTCACCACCAGCTCGTCCAGCATGGAATTTTCAATATTTTCGATCGCTCGACCCGACAGCACAGGGTGTGTGCAGTAGGCAAAGACCTTGGCAGCGCCATGCTCTTTCAGGGCTTTAGCCGCGTGGCACAAGGTGCCGGCGGTATCAACCATGTCATCGACCAGAATACAGGTACGCCCTTCGACATCACCGATGATATGCATCACTTCAGAGTGATTGGCTTTCTCACGGCGCTTGTCGATGATCCCGAGATCCACGCCCAGGGATTTGGCAACAGCACGTGCACGCACGACGCCGCCAATGTCCGGGGACACGATCATCAGGTTTTCGAAGCGTTGGTCTTCGATGTCATCCACCAATACTGGGGAGCCGTAGATGTTATCTACCGGAATATCGAAGAAGCCCTGGATCTGGTCAGCATGCAAATCAACCGTGAGAACACGATCGATGCCGACTACGGTAAGCATGTCAGCGACGACTTTCGCGCTGATAGCCACACGTGCGGAACGCGGACGGCGATCCTGACGGGCATAACCAAAGTAGGGGATCACCGCAGTGATTCGAGTCGCTGAGGAACGGCGGAAGGCATCAGCCATCACGACGAGTTCCATCAGGTTATCGTTGGTCGGAGCGCAGGTCGGCTGAATAATGAAGACGTCTTTACCGCGAACGTTTTCATTGATCTCAGCGGTAATCTCGCCGTCGGAGAATTTTCCGACAGAGATGTCACCGAGAGGGATATGCAGCTGACGTACGACACGCCGAGCCAGATCGGGGTTGGCATTCCCCGTAAAGACCATCATCTTGGACACGCGCAGTACCTGAAGGCTGAGGGTATACCTGGATGAGTATAGGAAAATGGCAGGGGCGGCTGGATTCGAACCAACGCATGGCAGGATCAAAACCTGCTGCCTTACCGCTTGGCGACGCCCCTGTATCTATTGCTACGAGTGCCCAGCACCCGGTTCCTTTTAGAGCAGACTTTGCAGCTTGCGATGCAACATCGAAACGTTGCTTCCCTTTGCTACAAACCCTGTAAGGGTCTCTGTAAGAAGGGCCGAGACTTTATCAGCTTCAGCTTTGTTTGGGAAGCCCCCAAACACACAACTTCCAGTTCCGGTGAGTTTTGCTTCGGTAAATTTACCTAACAAATCCAATGCGTTACGTACATCTGGATAACGCCTTGCTACCACCGGTAAGCAGTCATTTCGACTGTTTCCCTTGGGAACGGGGCGCACTTTAATGGGAGAAGAGTTACGTGTCAACAACGGATCTGAAAAAATTTCTGCTGTACTTACAGAGACTTGCGGCACAAGCACCAAATACCAAGGCTCTTCGGGGTCTACAGGGGTGAGTTTTTCACCGACACCTTCAGCAAAAGCGGCGTGTCCACGCACGAAAACCGGGACATCGGCGCCTAATGTCAGGCCCAGCGCTGCGAGCCGGTCTTCATCCCAATCCAGTTGCCAAAGGTAGTTAAGGCCGAGCAGGGTGGTCGCCGCATTTGAACTGCCGCCACCGATTCCGCCGCCCATGGGCAGGATTTTCTCGATCCAGATATCAACTCCCCGCGTGGAGCCGGATTGTTCCTGAAGCTTTTTTGCCGCACGCACGATCAAATTACTGTCGTGGGGGACGCCGTCAAATTCGGTATGCAACTTGATGATGCCGTCATCGCGAACGGCAAAGGTCAGTTCGTCGGCGTAATCGAGAAACTGAAACAGCGTCTGCAACTCGTGGTAGCCGTCTTCGCGGCGACC
>JAPLSD010000297.1 GCA_026398835.1 Pseudomonas sp. | reverse complement strand
TCGTGATACAGGATGCGGCTGACCTGCTCCAGGCTCAGTTTCCAGATTTCCATCAGGAAAATCACCGCGCCAGGGTCCATCGCCCCGCAGCGGGTGCCCATCATCAAGCCATCCAGCGCTGAGAAACCCATGGTGGTGGCGACGCTTTTCAACTCCCGCATGCCGCACAGGCTGGCGCCGCTGCCCAGGTGTGCGACCAGCGTCCGGCCACGAGCCTGATCGCCATAACGCTCTGCCAGGGCAATGGATTGGTAGCAATAGGAAAGTCCGTGAAACCCGTAACGACGCAGGCCGTTTTCCCAGGCCGACCAGGGCAGCGGCAGGATTTTCTCAACGTCCGGCAGGGTCTGGTGGAATGCGGTATCGAAACACACCACTTGTGGCAGGTCGGGACGGGTTTGCAGCAGGGTTTCGATGGCTTCCAGGGCGAAGGGCTGATGCAGAGGGGCTAGGGGGATGTAGCTTTTAAGGTCGGCCAGCACCTGCGCGTCGATCAACACCGGCTTTGAATATTTCATCCCTCCATGCACGACGCGGTGGGCAATGGCCCTGATCGAGCGGCCGCCCAGCTGAGTTCGCAGCCGCTCACGAATATGCCCAAGGGCATCGTGATAGGGCTGCTTTTCATCGAGGGCCAGTGGCTGATCGTCGCCGCCGTTTTCGCTGACCACCGGGTTTGGCCCCGTGATGCCGTCGACCTTGCCGCGCCACAGTGGTGTGCGAGCCAAAGGGCTGCAGGTCGCGTCGAACAGGGCGAACTTGATGCTCGACGAACCTGCATTGAGGACCAGAATCACTTCACCGTTATCCGCGTCGTTCATGGCGGCGTCATCCGATAGTGATGGGCGACCAGCGCGGCGATGGCACAGGACGCGATGCGCGCTTCCTGGGAGTCGGCGCGGCTGGTCAGGACAATAGGCACCTTGGCGCCGAGCACGATACCGGCGCTGGAGGCACCGCCCAGGTATTCCAGTTGCTTGACGAGCATATTGCCGCTTTCCAGATCAGGCACGACGAGAATGTCGGCTTTTCCAGACACCGGTGAGTGAATGCCCTTGATACGCGCCGCTGCCAGGGAGATGGCATTGTCGAACGCCAGCGGCCCGTCAAGGACCGCGCCAGTGATCTGGCCGCGATCAGCCATCTTGCACAGCGCTGCTGCATCGAGGGTGGCGGGCATGCTGGCGTTCACCGTTTCCACTGCAGCGAGGATCGCCACATGAGGATTGCTCACGCCGAGGATATGCGCCAGACCGATGGCGTTGCGCACGATGTCCACTTTGTCGACCAGGGCCGGCACGATGTTGATCGCTGCATCGGTGATGATGAAAGGGCGTGGATAAAAAGGAGTCTGCATCACGAAGCAGTGGGTGATCCGCCGCTTGGTGCGCAGTTGCGCCGCCGCCGGCACCACGGCGGACATCAATTCGTCGGTGTGCAGGCTGCCTTTCATCAAGGCTTCGACCTGACCATCGCGAGCCATTTCCGCGCCACGCTGGGCGGCGGCGTGGCTGTGGGGCACGTCTTCGATAGTGAGACCGCAAAGGTCGTGATTGCCCTTGGCCGCCAACGCTTCGAGTTTGGCTCTTGGACCAATCAGGATCGGATCGATCAACCCTGCATTGCGGGCATCGAGGGCAGCCTCGAAACTCACGTCGTCGCAAGGATGCACCACCGCAACGCGGATCGGTTCCAGCGTCTGGCAGGCTTGCAACAAGCGATTCAAACCGTCGGCGCTGTGGCGCAGTTCAATGCCCGGCAGGCTGACCCGATGCACATCGATATGTTCGCTGGCAGCGTGTACCAGGGATTCGCCTTCCAGCACCACCACGCCTTCCTGATTGGTGCCGGTGCAGGCCAAAGTGAGCAGATGCCGTGCTTCGTCGCGAGCGGTGACAATCACCGAGACCGTCAGTGTGTCGCCGATTCGTACCGGGGCGAGGAACTTGAGAGTTTGCCCCAGGGACACCGAACCCGGCCCCGGCAGCCGCGTGCCGATCAACGCCGAAATCAACGCGCCCCCCCACATGCCATGGGCGAAAACAGTATCGAAGTGGGTGGTGGCGGCAAATTCCGGATCGACATACAGCGGGTTCACATCGCCGGAAACCAGTGCGAACAGTTGGATGTCCTGAGCTGTCAGGGTGCGCTCCAGAGAGGCCGACTCGCCGATGACAATCTCCTCGAAGGAGCGGTTATGTATTCGTTCCAGATCGTTGGCTTCGATGGGCGTGGAGCTGGTCATGGGTTTGATCCTGAATATGGGGGGAGGCAGGGTAGTTTCTTTGTTGCCTGTTGCGGCCCCATCGCGAGCAATCGAGCGTCGACCCAGCGCAGCGCAGCGCGGCGTCGGGCAAGTCGACAGCAGTCCTGGCGTCGGTATCGGCCAGGGAACTGTAGCGGGTTTCGTTGTACGCGTAGTCTTTGAGGGTGATGGTCGGCCGGGGCCTACCGCAACGGGCGATAGGCGATGGGGTCGGTGTAAGCCGACTGCAGGTCCCGCTCCGGGATCTCCCAGAGGATGTGCTTTGGCGGCGTTTCTTTGAAGGCCGGGTTGATGAGGTAGCTGTTCGCGGCGCCAGAGAACGCTCCGCCGTCTTTGGCGAAGTTACCCACGGGGGCACCGAGTGCCTGCTGCAGGAACCCGGCGAAGTTGGAGTTGCGTGAGAATGAAGTCCCGATAAGCGCGGTGTTGGGCAGGTCGGCATCGCCAAAGAGGTCTCCCTCAGTGTCAGGGCTGTCGGCTGAGACAACGGGAAGTTCGCTGATGGTGGTTTTGGCGACCATTTCGGGTGCGGGTTGCCATTTGAGCGGCAGCCAGTCGATGCCCGCCAGATGGACCAGATCGCCAGGCCGTACCGCGAGCGGGGTATGACTTTCGTTGAACGACCTGTGTGGCGTTGCGCTGATGCCCAAAGTCTTCAGGCGCTGCGCGATGGCATCGGCCGCAGCCTTCGCACCGGATTCGCTCCAGTGCGTGTCGGTGCGTAAATAGGCACTGGCCCCCAATGGTGTCAGAGCACCGGTCAGGTCCAGATTCGACACCCCCCCAACATCCAGCTTCGACGTCCAGGCCTGGATGCGCCCTTCGAGAGAGGCTGGGCGGTGCAGTGCGCAACGTTGCTCAGAAGCGATGCGGCTCTTGTCTGGAACGATGACCACCAGCAGGCTGATGCCACGTTGGGAGAGTTGCTGTTTCAGATCAATCACTGCCTGGACTTTGGCATCGGCATTGCGCTGCGCTTGATGATTGACCTTGAGTTCATCGGCCAAAAACAGCCAGTCAGGACAGCCCGAGCGAACCCTCGGCCCCGTGTCGCCGAGCAGCAGCCAACTGGCGCCGCGCTCCAGCTCGGCGAAGGTGGTGGGGAAGTGAGCTTTCGACAGTTCCTTGGCGATCCGATGGGTGACATCGCCGTCAAGCACCTGCGCGGTCAGCACTTTATCGGGTAACAACTCGATCTGCCCTGAGCCGATCAGACGGCCAGAGGACAGCAGCCCGGCGAACAGGAATATCAGCAGCGCCACGCCTGCCAACCGACTGCTGCGTGTCGCCAGATCATCTGGCGGAGTGGGGGGCGTGGCCTGCTTTGGGGTCGTCATCAGAATTGGAAGTAAAGGAAGGGTACGGTTTCGCGACTGGCGATCAGTGCGAACGACAGCATGAAACCGGCGATGGGCCAAAGGGTGGCAGCGTAGAGCGCTATGCCGCCCAGTCGTTTCTCACAGTAAGGATGCAGCAGCGGTGCGACGACACCAAACACACCCAGCAAGCCCGCAAGGCCGTGTATCGGGCGCAGGGTCGCGGACAGTTCGTCACCGAGGGCGATGCCCTGCAGGCCGAACTGCCCGGCATACAGACTCAGCGCGCTATGAAAGTCGGGGGCGCGGAACAGAGTCCAGGCCAGGCAGACAAACAGCAATGTCAGGCCATGGGACAGCACCGGCGGTACGGGGGGTAGGGTGGCACGGTTCCAGGCGCGATCAACGCATAACGCGAGGCCATGGGCGCAACCCCACAGCAGATAATTCCAGCTGTCGCCACCGTGCCAGAGGCCGGCAATGGCCATGATCAGGAACAGGTTGCGGTAGGTTTTCCAGGTGCCGTTGCGATTGCCGCCCAGCGGAATATACAGATAGTCACGTAACCAGCTGGACAGCGACAGATGCCAGCGGCGCCAGAAGTCCTGGATGCTGTTGGCCAGATAGGGACGGTTGAAGTTCTCGGGAAAGTGGAAGCCCAGCATCAGTCCCAGACCAATGGCCATGGCGCTGTAGCCGGCGAAGTCGAAGAACAGTTGCAAGGAGTAGGCAAGGCAGCCGATCCAGGCGTCAGAGAAACTGGGGTTCTG
>JAPLSD010000344.1 GCA_026398835.1 Pseudomonas sp. | reverse complement strand
GCCGGGGTCGCTCCTGCGAGATCCATTCCATAGGTCGCCAGGACCGGCAACACCATAAACATGCCAAGCATACGGAAGGCGAACACCAGGGCCAGACCGCTTGCTGCGCGGGTCTCGCTGCCACTCATGCGTTCGCTGTGGGGATCGTGCATGGATAAACCTCATGTGAACCGGCGGCGATTCTACCAGTCCCATCGATTGAGAGGGTATATGGCGACGCTTTGTCGCGAGCTTGCTCCGTGCACTTGTGCGCACTTGTGCCGCGCCCTGTCATGGGCGGCTCAAATGCGCTCATTTGATAGTGTGCATCCATCCAGTATTTAGTTTTATACTCCTACGTTTACGCCCGCCGAGCGAGGCCACCTTGGACAAGATCCTGATACGTGGGGCACGAACCCACAACCTGAAGAACATCGACCTGACCCTGCCACGGGACAAACTGATCGTCATCACCGGACTGTCCGGATCCGGCAAATCATCCTTGGCTTTCGACACCTTGTATGCCGAAGGACAGCGCCGCTATGTCGAGTCGCTGTCGGCCTATGCCCGGCAGTTCTTGTCGATGATGGAAAAGCCTGACGTCGACACCATCGAAGGTCTGTCGCCAGCGATCTCCATCGAACAAAAGTCGACCTCGCACAACCCGCGTTCGACCGTCGGCACCATCACCGAAATCTACGACTACCTGCGTCTGCTTTACGCTCGCGTCGGTATTCCACGTTGCCCGGACCATGACATCCCGCTTGAAGCGCAGACCGTCAGCCAAATGGTCGATCTGGTCCTGGCGCAACCCGAAGGCAGCAAACTGATGCTGCTGGCGCCGGTGATTCGCGAACGCAAAGGCGAGCACCTTTCGGTGTTCGAAGAGCTACGCGCCCAAGGCTTCGTGCGCGCCCGGGTCAACGGCAAGCTCTGCGAGCTGGACGAACTGCCGAAGCTGGACAAACAGAAGAAGCATTCCATCGACGTCGTGGTCGATCGCTTCAAAGTTCGCGCCGATCTGCAGCAACGTCTGGCTGAGTCATTCGAAACCGCGTTGAAACTCGCTGACGGTATTGCCCTGGTCGCCCCAATGGACGACGAGCCTGGCGAAGAAATCATTTTCTCTGCACGCTTCGCCTGCCCGATCTGCGGCCACGCCATCAGCGAACTCGAACCCAAACTGTTCTCCTTTAACAACCCAGCGGGTGCTTGCCCGACCTGTGATGGCTTGGGGGTGAAGCAGTTCTTCGACATCAAGCGTCTGGTCAATGGCGAGTTGACGCTGGCTGAG
>JAPLSD010000221.1 GCA_026398835.1 Pseudomonas sp. | reverse complement strand
GTCGGGGTCAGGGTGGCTGACTTGTCCTTTGGCACGATCACCGCCAGCGCGCCCGCCGCATCGGCCGAACGCAGGCAAGCACCGAGGTTGTGCGGGTCGGTCACGCCGTCGAGCACCAGCAGCAACGGTGCGCCTTCGGTGCGATCGAGCAATTCGTCGAGCATCGCCTCGCCCCAGACCTGGCTCGGACTGACGTCCGCCACCACACCCTGGTGCACGCCTTCGACCCAGGCATCCAACTCACGCCGCTCGGCGTTGCCAACGGCCACCCGATTTTCGTTGGCCAGCTCGATCAGCACCTGAACCCGCGGGTCGCTGCGACCTTCCGCCAACCAAATCTGCTTGACCCGCTTTGGGTGATGTCGCAACAACGCTTCTACAGCATGCACGCCGTAGATTTTTTCCAACTGACTCATGGCTTGGCCTTAGGTTTACGCACTCCGCCGCTCTTCGCAGCTGGAGCCGAGCCCGCTTTTGGCGGGCCTTTACGGTGTTTACTCGGTTTGGCTGGCTTGCCCGTCGAACTGGCTGGCCCCGACCTTCCGGACTTTCCCTCAGACGCCGCTTTACCGCCGCTTTTCGCTTCGTTCAGCAACGCCTGCTTCATTTCACGACTTTTGCGCAGCTCGGCGTTTTTCGCCGCAGCATCGCTCGGACGATAAGCCTCGCCGGATTTTTTATCCGCCGCAGTACGCCGCCCGGTTTTGGCCGTTGCCGGCTCAGGAACAGGTTTCGCCGCAGGCACATCGACACCCGCCGTACGCTTTTTGCGACCGATCGGCGCGCTGATGGTTTTTTCGGCCATCTCGAAGTCGATCTTGCGCTCGTCGAGGTCAACCCGCATGACCCGCACTTCCACGGTGTCACCCAAGCGGAAGCTGCGACCGGTACGCTCACCGGCCAAGCGATGGTGCACTGGATCGAAGTGGTAGTAGTCACCCGGCAAGGCGGTGACGTGCACCAGACCTTCGACATAGATATCAGTCAGCTCAACGAACAGACCAAAACCCGTCACTGCGGTGATCACACCCGGGAACGACTCGCCAACGCGGTCTTTCATGAACTCGCACTTGAGCCAATTCACAACGTCACGAGTGGCTTCATCGGCACGCCGCTCGCTCATCGAGCATTGCTCGCCGAGCTGCTCCAATGCCGCTTCGTCGTACGGATAGATACGCGCTTTCGGAATGGTCATCGCACCAGCACGCTTGACGTGCGGGGTGTTCTGCTTGGAGTGGATGACACTGCGAATCGCCCGGTGCGTGAGCAGGTCCGGGTAACGGCGAATCGGCGAAGTGAAGTGGGTATAGGCTTCGTAATTCAGACCGAAGTGGCCCTGGTTATCGGCGCTATAAACCGCCTGACTCAACGAGCGCAGCATGACGGTCTGGATCAGATGGAAATCCGGACGATCCTTGATGCCGGCGAGCAGCGCCTGGTAATCCTTCGGCGACGGACCCTCTTTGCCTTTATGCAACGACAGACCGAGCTCACCCAG
>JAPLSD010000520.1 GCA_026398835.1 Pseudomonas sp. | reverse complement strand
TGATCCAGGCCTACCGTATGCGTGGCCACCAGGCAGCCCAGCTTGACCCGCTGGGACTGTGGCAGCGTCCTGCACCTGCAGACCTGTCGATCAATCATTACGGCTTGACCAATGCCGATCTTGATACGACCTTCCGTGCCGGCGACCTGTTCATCGGCAAAGAGGAAGCGAGCCTACGCGAAATTCACGAAGCGTTGCAGCAGACATATTGCCGCACCATCGGCGCTGAGTTTACGCACATCGTCGATACCGAGCAGCGCCACTGGTTCCAGCAACGTCTGGAAAGCGTGCGTGGCCGCCCAACGTATTCCGCGGATATCAAGAGTCACTTGCTCGAGCGCGTCACTGCCGCCGAAGGCCTGGAAAAATACCTGGGCACCAAATACCCGGGCACCAAGCGTTTCGGTCTGGAAGGTGGCGAGAGTCTGATTCCATTGCTCGACGAGCTGATCCAGCGTTCCGGTTCCTACGGCACCAAGGAAATCGTTATCGGTATGGCCCACCGTGGCCGTCTGAACGTGCTGGTCAACACCTTCGGCAAGAATCCGCGCGAGCTGTTCGACGAGTTCGAAGGCAAGAAAAAGGTAGAGTTGGGTTCCGGTGACGTTAAATACCACCAGGGCTTCTCTTCCAACGTCATGACCGCAGGCGGTGAAGTTCACCTGGCCATGGCCTTCAACCCTTCCCACCTGGAAATCGTTTCGCCAGTGGTCGAAGGTTCGGTGCGTGCCCGTCAGGATCGTCGTAACGACCCTACCGGTGAAAAGGTTCTGCCGATTTCCATCCACGGTGACGCTGCTTTCGCAGGTCAGGGCGTGGTCATGGAAACCTTCCAGATGTCGCAGACTCGCGGCTTCAAGACTGGCGGCACGATCCATCTGGTGATCAACAACCAGGTTGGTTTCACCATCAGCAATCCGGAAGACTCGCGTTCCACCGAGTACTGCACCGACGTTGCGAAAATGATCCAGGCGCCGATCCTCCATGTGAATGGTGATGATCCGGAAGCCGTATTGTTCGTGACCCAGCTCGCCATCGATTACCGCATGCAGTACAAGCGCGACATCGTGATCGATCTGGTCTGCTACCGCCGTCGCGGCCACAACGAGGCCGACGAACCAAGTGGTACTCAGCCGCTGATGTATCAGCAGATCGCTAAACAGCGCACCACCCGTGAGTTGTACGCAGAGCGTCTGACCCAGTCTGGTGTGGTCGATGCCGAGCGTGTTCAGGCCAAGATGGATGAATACCGCAACGCGCTGGACAACGGTCTGCATGTGGTAAAAAGCCTGGTCAAAGAGCCGAACAAGGAATTGTTCGTGGACTGGCGTCCGTATCTGGGCCACGCCTGGACCGCGCGTCACGACACTCGCTTCGATCTGAAAACCTTGCAGGATCTGTCCGCCAAGCTGCTGGAAATTCCGGAAGGCTTTGTGGTTCAGCGTCAAGTTTCGAAAATCTACGAAGACCGTCAGAAGATGCAAGCCGGCGGCCTGCCGATCAACTGGGGTTACGCCGAAACCATGGCGTACGCGACCCTGGCGTTCGAAGGTCACCCGATTCGCATGACCGGTCAGGACATCGGCCGCGGTACGTTCTCGCACCGTCACGCTGTCTTGCACAACCAGAAAGACGCGGGCACCTACATCCCGTTGCAGCACCTGTACGAAGGTCAGCCGCGCTTCGACCTGTACGACTCGCTGCTGTCTGAAGAAGCAGTTCTGGCGTTCGAATACGGCTATTCGACCACCGAGCCAAATGCTTTGGTTCTCTGGGAAGCCCAGTTCGGCGACTTTGCCAACGGTGCCCAGGTGGTTATCGACCAGTTCATCACCAGCGGCGAGCACAAGTGGGGCCGTCTCTGCGGTCTGACCATGTTGCTGCCTCACGGTTATGAAGGGCAGGGGCCGGAGCACTCCTCGGCTCGTCTGGAGCGTTACCTGCAATTGTGCGCCGAGCACAACATTCAGGTCTGCGTACCGACTACGCCGGCTCAGATCTACCACTTGCTGCGCCGTCAGGTGATTCGTCCGCTGCGTAAACCTCTGGTGGTTCTGACTCCGAAGTCGTTGCTGCGTCATAAATTGGCCATCTCGACCCTGGAAGATCTGGCCGAAGGTTCGTTCCAGACCGTTATTCCGGAAATCGATACCCAAGACCCGAAAAAGGTCGATCGCATTGTTCTGTGTAGCGGCAAGGTCTATTACGACCTGCTGGAAAAACGCCGTGCCGAAGGTCGTGACGACATCGCCGTCGTGCGTATTGAGCAGCTGTACCCATTCCCTGAGGACGACTTGAACGAAGTCCTGGCTCCTTATACCAACCTCAAACATATCGTTTGGTGTCAGGAAGAGCCGATGAACCAGGGTGCCTGGTACTGCAGCCAACACCACATGCGCCGCATCGTTGGCAATCACAACAAGTCTCTCGTACTCGAGTACGCGGGCCGTGAT
>JAPLSD010000416.1 GCA_026398835.1 Pseudomonas sp. | reverse complement strand
GCGCATCGTCGTATCGAGATTCAGCCCGCGCGACAGCAAGGTCAACCAGACCGGTAACGGCTCACCGGTCAGCTTCGGAAAGTCGAGTTCGCCGGTGTCTTTGAGCTGACGCAACAAGGTTGCGGAAGTCGGCATCAATTCGCCAAGGGGTGCGCTGGCTTCAAATTGCTCGACGTGCAGATAAGCCCGGCGATTGCCCCGGGTGATGCTGTACAACGCCACCAGCGAGTTGTCCTGCGGGGCAGCCAGGCGCAATAGTAAATAGGCCTGTTGATCGTCGGCGCCATACAGCTTGGCATTGCCGAAGACTTCGTTTGCCCACAGGTTGCTTTCCCCGCAATCGCGAGACTGGCACCAGAACAACAATTCGGCGCCTTGCTTCTGCAAGGCTTCACGCGCAACGGTGAAGGCTTCGGTGGAGGAATGCTCGGGCGGCAACTCGTAGGTCACCGAGGTCACTTGCCCCCGGGCAGTGATCTGACCGTCGAAACGCAGTTGGCCACTGATTTTACGGATCGACCCCAAAGGATAAATGCGCTCCAGTTCTGTTACTGGTCGGTAGTCGACAACCTTTGCATCAGCCAGACGCGGCACCAGCGGTAAATCGTGACTGCCCGGCACATCGGCAGCAAACAACAACGGACTTAAACAGCACAGACCGAGAATACTGATTAAACGCATGGGTTCTCTCATCGGATCAGCATGGCCTGAGCGCCTTTGATGACATTGGCGTCGTCGATACGCGGCGGGACCAGTAAGCCGCGCTGCACAGCAGGGCGAGCCTCCATGGTTGCCATCCAGCGCTGCAATGCGGGTAAACCGTCTACCGAAACGCCGGACCATTCATAGCCACGGACCCACGGATAGGTCGCGATGTCGGCAATGCTGTAATCGCCCGCCAGAAACTCGACGGCTTCCAGGCGGGTGTTCAGCACTTCATACAAACGGCGGGTTTCATGTTGATAGCGATCGATGGCGCCCTGGAGTTTTTCCGGGAAATAGCGAAAAAACACATTGGCCTGACCTTGCATCGGGCCGATGCCACCCATCTGGAACATCAGCCATTGCATGACCAGCGAACGCCCCTTGGGGTCTTTGGGCATGAGTTGCCCGGTCAGTTCGGCCAGATAGATAAGAATTGCACCGGACTCAAACACGGCAAAGTCGCCATTGGCGCGATCGATAATGGCCGGAATCCGGCCATTGGGGTTGATCTTGAGAAAGCCTGGAGCCTTTTGTTCCTTTTTGTCGAAACTCAAGGCATGCACCGTGTAGGGCAGGCCGAGTTCCTCGAGCACGATAGAGACCTTGTGGCCATTCGGAGTCGCAGCGGTGTAGAGATCTATCATGGTTGTCTCCCATTTCAACCCGCCCAGCCTCGACAGTTGCCCGCTGCAAGTCAAGGAACGGCGAAGAACCGATTGAAACAGTCTGCAACAAGGGCGGCGCCGGGCTCGTCATTCAGGTGCAAATGATGGCCGCCAGGCAGCTGTTCACGGCTAAAGGGTAGACGCTCCAGCAATTCTGGATGTTGCGCGAGCATGCCGTCTTCGGCGACTACCAGTTGGGTCGGGCAATCGATGCGCTGAACGAAGGCCATCGCCTGTTCTTCTGTCAGACGCAGCGGCGACGCCAGGGTCAGACGGCTGTCGCTGCGCCAGGTATAGCCCCCTGGCACCGGCATCAGCCCGCGCTGGGCCAACAGCTCGGCGGCTTCGCGGCTGACCGCTACCAGGCCTTTCATTCGCGCTTCGATGGCGCGGTCCAGCGTGCTGTAAACCGGTTTGCGCTTGTCTTGCAAATTCAGCTGCGCTTGCAGGGCCATTCCCATACGTTCGGCAGCATTGTCGCCTTTTGCAGTAGGAGGAATGACCCCGTCGATCAGCGCCAG
>JAPLSD010000763.1 GCA_026398835.1 Pseudomonas sp. | reverse complement strand
CAACGCATTCATGACCGTTTAATCGAACGCTATTGTAGAGAAGTCCCCATGAAAGCGTTTCCCGTACCTGCTTCGCGAAAGTCTGTGCAGGGCTGTAGCTGGCAGGATCTGCATCATGCAGGTGCGGGTAGCCCACACGAATATCATGCATCGGTTTCACAATCTGGTTGACGTAGGTGCGCATGGTCAACTCGATGTCTGGCTCATTGGTCGCGGCCAGAAATCTTTCTTGGTGATAACTCGTCTCGGCAATAGCTGCGGCTTGGCTACTGGCCGCGTAGTAAACGCCATACGAACCATCGGTAAACCGACTGATTTTCCCGATGTGAGTGAATGCGGCCATGACAGGTGTCGAGCCTGGCCCTGACACTCTGTCCTCGGGTAGAACTCTGGAAAGCACACCGGTTTGCTCAATAAGCCTGTCATTGGTAAGGGCCTCCAGCAGATAGGCCGTGTGCAGTTCTGCCGGGTCCAGTACGTCTTCGAAGAGAGTGATCGGCGGAAAGCAGCTGTTGATCACACGGTAGGCCCGATCCCACTGAGGCGTTGCCAGTTGTGGCTCCATTAGCCGCGGACTCCATCCAAATAGCGACGAACATCAGCAATGTCCATCACTCGACCTACGAGCATGTACTTAAGGGCGGTTTGCCCATTAAACGGAGCTGCAGTGTTCGGGCTACTCACCCATTTATAGGCCCGATCTCGGCTGTTGCTGAAGATGATGCTGAGCGCCTTATGGATGCCCATCAAATACGAAATACGCTCCAGCATGTCATGCGGTAAACGCACATTTGGAAGCTGCTTGTACTTATAGAAAGTCGTATTGCCGATTGATCCCAAAAGCGCACGCTGCTCTTCTGCTGTGCAGCCCCAGTGCTCCATCAGATTGAAGAAGAACTTCAGAGCCACGCGGCCAGCCTCGGGGGTATCAAGGCCGTGGGTGACGCTGTGGGCGGTGGATGGCGTAGCCATGGTTTGGTCTCCGACTCATTAGGTACTGGGTCCAGATTAGTACATATACGGACAAAGTAAAGAATGTTGTTCGCATGTGTATTTGGCGGGGCTGGTGCGCCAACGCCGCGATACGTGAATTGCGCGAGGAAACCGGTATCCAGGTCAGTGCAGTTGGAGAACCTGTGGCTGATCGCAGGTTTGATGCAGGTGTCTATTTTGAAGAATGGGAGGGAGGTTGTTCTAGATTTTGTTGATCATAGCGAGGCCGGAGTCCCAGTCACGAGTAACGCTCTCTCCCTGGCTCGACAAGAAACAGAATGAGCGCCGCGCAGTACCATGACCCAGTAATTTACATGTGAGTGCGTCCTTGCCTTGCGTTTATACACGGGGCTTTTTATTACTCAATAATTTTTTCGCCTTTTTATTGTCAACCAAATGACCGCTAACTGTCATTTAGCTGAACCCATACGAATTGAATCAACCGGATCCGTTTTTTTTCATTCGATGCATCATTAATCGGTTCTTGATGGTTGACTTTAACAATGCCCCTGAGTAAATTGCGCGGGCCGGTTTCACAGGCCTTTTTTAAACTCACAAAAGAATCCAATGGACACAGTATCTAGTCGCTGTCGGGTTACTGCGAATTCGCAGGATCTGGCACATAACCCAGAACATGACGGGACTCGACTTTTCGGTCGGGTGAGCTGCGCTAGAGCTTGATGCTCCACCGTAACTTGCCTCGCCGGCGTCAGTCCGGTCCAGAGGTATGTTATGAACTTCAAATTCACTGTAATGCCCGGCGTACGCGCCTTTGCCTCGACCATGCGGGTGAAGCTCCGCCGTGAGCGTCTCGTGGCGGCTCGAGCCAGCGCGCCGTTTTCCAGCCCTTCCTCCCTCGCCAAGGTACACCCGCGTGCCAACTGGCGCGTCTGCCCGATGACGGGTCAGCTTCAGCAACGCTGGAGCCTGGATGATAGCCCGGACCCACAGAGTCGGAGTATCGCTCGCCTGTTCCAGCAGGCGAGCCTGATGCTTGGCTTGCACCTCTGGGCGCGCACTTTCAATTGATCTGAAGGCACTTTAAACGTCCTTCTCTAACGTTTTCCTTCTATAGGAATTCGGCAACTTTTTATTGCCTGTTAAAAAACAAAGTTATTGGGATTCGTTATGGAAGAAGCCAGTAGTCGGTTCGCTGTCCGTCACTTTTCAGTGGATGGCCAGCGAACGTTAAACCATAAAAATGTAACTTCCAGAATCGATCGCTTATTGGCGGCTCGACATACGTGCGCTCGTCTTTGAATAGCTGAGTGACCTGTGTGTCGTGCCGCAAGCCTGCGGCAGGAGCACAGTAATGACCCTTGTAAAAACCGCAAAAAAAATCACCAAAAGCGCCACCAGCGACAACGCCAAGCTGTCGATGCGCGCGGCCCGTGAAGCGCAAAACGGCTTGGCCGTAACGCTGACCAACCTCAATGCAACCACCGACGGCCTGACGGAACTCGAAGCCCAAGGCCGTCTGGCACGCGGTGGCTACAACGAAGTGGCCCACGACAAGCCTCCCCACGCGCTAATTCAACTGCTCAAAGCCCTCAACAATCCCTTCATCTATGTGCTGCTGACCCTGGCGGGTATCAGTTTCTTCACCGACTACTGGCTGCCGATCAGCAACGGTGAAGCGGATGACGCCGACCTGACCAAAGTCATTATTATCATGACCATGGTCAGCCTGAGCAGCCTGCTGCGGTTCTGGCAGGAATACCGCTCGGCCAAGTCCGCCGAAGCCCTTAAGGCGATGGTGCGCACCACCGCCACCGTGCTACGTCGCGAGCATAAGGACGGCAAATCGGTGCTGCGAGAAGTGCCGATGCGCGAACTGGTGGCCGGCGACATCGTTCAGCTATCGGCCGGTGACATGATCCCGGCTGACATCCGTCTGATCGAATCCCGCGACCTGTTCATCAGTCAGGCCGTCCTGACCGGCGAAGCCTTGCCAGTCGAGAAGTACGACACCCTGGGCAATGTGGCGCAGAAGTCGGCCACCAGCACGGCGGCTGATCAGTCGAACCTGCTAGACCTGCCGAACGTCTGCTTCATGGGCACCAACGTGGTCAGCGGCACCGCCAAAGCCGTGGTGGTTGCCACCGGTGCGCGGACTTACTTCGGTTCCCTGGCCAAAGCCATTGTCGGCTCCCGGGTGCAAACCGCGTTCGACCGTGGGGTGAACAGTGTCAGCTGGCTGCTGATCCGTTTCATGCTGGTGATGGTGCCAATCGTGTTCTTGCTCAACGGCTTCTCCAAGGGGGACTGGGGCGATGCGTTCCTGTTCGCCCTGGCGGTAGCCGTAGGCCTGACCCCGGAAATGCTGCCGATGATCGTCAGCGCCAACCTGGCCAAAGGCGCCATGGCCATGGCCAAGCGCAAAGTGGTGGTCAAGCGCCTCAACGCGATCCAGAACTTCGGTTCGATGGACGTGCTGTGCACCGACAAGACCGGCACCCTGACCCAGGACAAGATCATTCTCGAGCATCACGTCGACAGCCACGGCCGGCGCGACGATTCGATCCTCGAACTGGCGTGGCTCAACAGCCATCACCAAAGCGGCTTGAAAAACCTGATGGACCAGGCCGTTGTGCAGTTCGCTGCTCGCAATCCGAAGTTCCGCGTGCCGTTCGCCTACAGCAAGGTCGATGAGCTGCCGTTCGACTTCGTCCGTCGACGCCTGTCGATCATCGTCAAGGATAGCCGCGACGATCACTTGATGGTGTGCAAGGGCGCGGTCGAGGAAATGCTCGGTATCGCCAGCCACCTCCATGAAAACGGCCGCATAGTTGTGCTGGATGCACAGCGTCGCAAAGACCTGCAGGCCCTGGCCAACGAGTACAACGAGGACGGCTTTCGGGTGTTGCTGGTTGCCACTCGCGAGATCCCGAAAGCCCAGAGCAAAAACCAGTACAACACCGCGGATGAACGCGAACTGGTGATTCGCGGCTTCCTGACCTTCCTCGATCCGCCGAAGGAAACCGCCGGCCCGGCCGTCGCTGCGCTGCGGGACATGGGCGTAACCGTCAAGGTCCTGACCGGCGACAACGCTGTGGTCACCTGCAAAATCTGCCGCGAAGTCGGACTGGAGCCGGGCACCCCGTTGCTCGGGCAAGACATCGAACATATGGACGACACCACCCTCAAGCTGCGGGTCGAAGAACGCACGGTGTTCGCCAAACTGACGCCGCTGCAAAAATCCCGGGTGCTCAAGGCCCTGCAATCCAACGGTCACACCGTGGGTTTCCTCGGTGACGGCATCAACGATGCCCCGGCGCTGCGCGATGCCGACGTCGGGATCTCGGTGGACAGTGGCACCGACATTGCCAAGGAGTCGGCGGACATCATCCTCCTGGAAAAGAGCTTGATGGTGCTCGAAGAAGGCGTACTCAAGGGCCGCGAAACCTTCGGCAATATCATGAAGTACCTGAACATGACCGCCAGTTCCAACTTCGGCAACGTGTTCTCGGTGCTGGTGGCCAGTGCGTTCATCCCATTTCTGCCGATGTTGTCGATCCACCTGCTGCTGCAAAACCTGATGTACGACATCTCTCAGCTGGCACTGCCTTGGGACAAAATGGACAAGGAGTACCTGCGTAAACCACGTACGTGGGATGCGAAGAACATCGGCCGTTTCATGCTCTGGATCGGGCCGACCTCGTCGATCTTCGACATCACCACGTTTGCGCTGATGTGGTACGTGTTCGCCGCCAACAGCGTGGAAATGCAGAGCCTGTTCCAGTCCGGCTGGTTCATCGAAGGGCTGTTGTCCCAGACGCTCGTAGTGCACATGTTGCGCACGCAGAAGATTCCGTTCTTCCAGAGCACGGCAGCATTGCCAGTGATCCTGGCGACCGGGGTGGTGATCTGCCTGGGTATCTACATCCCGTTTTCACCACTGGGCACACTGGTCGGCCTGGTACCGCTGCCATGGGAATACTTCCCTTGGCTGGTGGGCACTCTGCTGAGCTACTGCGTGGTCGCGCAGATCATGAAGACGATCTACATCCGCCGCTTCAAGCAGTGGTTCTGATGGCGTGAGCCGGGGTGGCGGCAGAGCGATCGGCCGCCATGCCCGGTGCTCATGGAGCACAGACAATGAAACTGATCACCCCTTTCGTTGCCCTGACTGATCGCGCATGTCGAGCGCTGTTGGTGATTGGGCTGGCCACCCTTGCCCGATTGATGACCTCTGCCAGCGTCAGGCTCTACGCCCGAGGGTGGCTGAGCGCCGTGGAAGTCAGATTTTTGCTGGGTTTTTCCAGCACCCTCCATCGCACCACGATCCGGCTTGCGGGCCGTCAATAAATGAAACAGCAAAGAAAGGAGAGTTCTCATGTCGGGAACGACTCTACTGATCAACCTCGCGGGCGCCATCGCACTGTTACTATGGGGCACGCACATGATTTCTTCGGCGCTATTGCGCGGCTTCGGCACGCCGCTGCGCCAGTGGCTTGGACACAACCTCAATAACCGCTGGCTGGCCTTGCTCTCAGGCATCGGCATCACTGGCATTCTGCAAAGCAGCACCGCCGTCAGCCTGATGGCCACCTCGTTCACTGCCGCCGGCACTCTGGACCTGGCCCCGGCGTTGGCGGTGATGCTCGGCGCCAACATCGGTTCGACCCTGGTGGTGCAGCTGCTCAGCGCCGACATTTCGATCCTCACGCCGATCGTTTTGCTGACGGGCCTGATGGTCTTTCGTCTGCGGGATGACTCGCGTTTCGAGAGCGTCGGCTGTGCGCTGATCGGCCTGGGACTGATGCTGCTGGCCCTGCACATGCTCGGCTCAACGCTGGCGGAAGTCGAAGGCACGCCAGTGTTTCAGCTGATTATGCAGAGCCTCGACGGTGACCTGCTGATCGCGTTGCTGGTGGCGATGATCCTGACCTGGTTGTGCCATTCCAGCGTGGCCGTGGTGTTGCTGATCGTCTCGCTGGCCGCCACCGGCATGCTGTCGGCAACCACCATTGTTGCGTTGGTGCTGGGAGTGAACATCGGCGGTGCGCTGCCTTCGGTTATTAGCGCCGGATCGAGCGTCGCCCGACGCTTGCCACTGGGCAATCTGCTGATGCGTGCGATGGGTGCCTTGGTGGTCTTACCATTCGCCGCGTTGCTAGCCGAGACAAAACTGGATCCGTCAACGTTGGCCGTGGTGCTGCACACCGGTTTCAATCTGCTGCTGGCGCTGGTGTTCATCGGGCTGACCGAGCCCTTGGCCGGATTGCTCATGCGCCTGTTGCCCGAGCCGGTGCGAGATGTCGACCCGGGCATGCCGCAGTACTTGGACGAAACCGGTCTGGAGGTGGTCAACATCGGCCTGTCCAATGCGGCCCGCGAAGCCCTGCGCATCACCGATATGTTCTCGGCCATGCTTGAGCGGATGCTGCAATTGCTGCATACCTCGGCACCGGACCGGGCCGATGACGTACGGCGTATCGATCAATCCCTGGATCAGCTCAGCGCTGCGATTCGTGCTTACTTGGCGGACATTGGCCAGGAAGGTATCAGCGACAGCGATGCCGATCGTTCCCAGGAAATCCTCACGTTCGTGATCAACCTCGAACACGCCGCGGACATTCTTTCCAGCAGCCTGACGCAATTGGCCATGCGCCGGTTGCGCCGTGGTGAACACTTCTCGGTCTTCGAGCTGAGAAACATCGGGCCGCTGCACGAAGCGTTGCTGGATAGCCTGAATCTGGCAGTCACCGTGTTCCTGCGCGAAGACATCCCCACCGCGCACCGGCTGATCAACCGCAAGGAAACGGTGAGAAGACTCGAAGCAGAAGCCAGCCGCGAGCACTTTCAAAAATTGAAGGAAGACAAAAGCACCTGGGCGGAATCTGGCGACATCTTTCAGCGGGTCCTGCGCGATTACCGCCGAGTGCATCACCACATCGCCGCTCTCGCCTATCCACTGCTGGAGCGGGCCGGCGAACGGGCAATCGAGAGCAGCGATCTGGTGAAGGAAACCCCATCATGCGCCTCCTGATCTGTGCGGGTCGCCATTACGCCGACCACCGTCTGTGCCGACGGGTGCTCGACGCCTTCCAGCGCATGCATCCCGTCACTGTGCTGATCCACGGTGGTAACCAGTTTCTGGGCGGAGGCATTGAAGAATGGGCCCGGGAAT
>JAPLSD010000201.1 GCA_026398835.1 Pseudomonas sp. | reverse complement strand
CCGCCGACAAAGGCGCCGCGCCCACGGCGACTGCTACGAGCCTGACGTTTGCTGGCCGGGGTGATCAATGCGCGCAGCCCGGCGAAGCTGTCGGCATTCACCAGCCCGGCGCCCACCAGTTCCTGCAACGCGGTTTCCAGTTCGCTGCGCAGCAGATGAGCTTCATGCAGCAGTTCGTCGAAGAACAAGGCGCCGTGCTGCGTCAGGGCCTGATGAACTTTCCGGGTTTTTGGCGACAACTCGCTGCTGTCGGTCTGCTCGGTCAAACCGCTCCAAAGCGCAACCTGGCTGCGTGGCAACAATACGATGGGCGTACTGCGCAGCGCCGCACTCACGGGCTTATTGCGCGCAGTCAAACGGGTCCAGACCACTTTGCCGCTGCGGCACAGGTCATCCAGCCAGCTGGCTGAATAGCCCTTGAGCCGCGCTGGAAAAATATCGCTGTCCCACGCCGAAGCTGCGGCCGGATAGCCTTCGAACTGGTTGACGATCTCTGGCAAAACGGCGCTGCCCTGACCCTGAGTAGCGGTTGAAAGATGCTGCCAGTCGAACAGAAAACGCATGAAATCCTGCAACGCCACCGGCTCGATTTCCCGGCGCAGGCGTTTGACCGTGTAGCGATGAATGCGCGCCAGCAAATGCCGTTCGCACCATTGATCCTTCCCAGTGGTTCGGCGATCTCGCTCAATGGCAAAGGACCGAAACCGCTGAGGCGAGCGCGGATCACTTCCACCAGTGCCTCATCGAAATCCCAGGCTTCATCGAAACCGGGTAAGGCCTGCAACGCCGGGTGCAACGCGGCCTCTGGATAGAACGCCCGCAGACACGTCAGCCGCTCCAGCGCCAGCCATAACGACTGCTCGGCATTGATCTGCAAGCGGCTGGCGCGACCACTGTCGGCCAAGGCCTGCAACCAGGTCAGCCATTGCGCATTGGCCTGCGCTTCGGCATCGCTGATGCACGCCAGACTCATCAGCGCTTCGTGCATTTCATCGACGTTTGTGGGGGCGGGCCAGGCCTCTTCGCGTACCGCCTGAATCGCTTCGCTATCCAGCGCGCCCAGATCATCGGTCGATTGCGGATCGCTCCAGCGGCGGTTGAGCACGGCTTGGGTGCGACGCTCTTCCAGCGGCGCGTCATCGAGAAAGGTGTAAGGCCGGGCGCTAAGAATCTCGGCGGCCAAGGGCGAGGGTGCCGGCAGGTCGCGGCTGATCAAGCGGATTTCGCCGTTCTCCATGCGTCGCAGCAAGGCGAGCCAGCCTTCGCTGTCCATGGCGTCGTGCAGGCAGTCATCGAGGGTTTGCTCCACCAGCGGATGTTCGGGAATTTCCCGTTCGCCAGCAAGGTTTTCCAGGCAGGCGATCTGATCGGGAAACACACTGGCGATCAGGTCCTCGCTTTTCATTCGCTGGATCTGCGGCGGGACTTTGCGCCCGCCGGAATAACGCGGCAGGGCCAACGCGACGCCGGCATTCCAGCGCCAGCGCACACCGAACAATGGTGCCTCCAACACGGCTTGAATCAGGATGTGTTCGGCGCTGTTGCTGTGCAGGTAACGCCAGACTTCGTCCAGGTCAAAACTGTGGCTGGTGGACAGCGACAGGACGATGGCGTCCTCGCTGGCGGCGGCCTGCAATTCGAAATTGAAGGTGCGGCAAAAACGCTTGCGCAGCGCCAGGCCCCAAGCGCGATTGATGCGGCTGCCGAACGGCGTGTGGATGATCAGTTGGGTGCCGCCGGACTCATCGAAAAAACGCTCCATGATCAGCGTGTTTTGGGACGGCAATGCGCCCAGGGTCAAACGTGCGCGCGCCAGATACTCCACCAGTTGCTCGGCGCTGGCGATGTTCAATCCGAGACTGTCGATCAACCAGTCGATGCAAGGTTGTAACTCGCCGGGGCTGGCGCTGAGCAACTCATCGAGCTGTGCTTGCAGGCGTGCCACGGCGAACGACAGTTCCACACTGCGACCGGGTGCTTCGCCGAGCCAGAACGGAATGGTCGGCGGCTGGCCCTGGGCGTCTTCGACCCGCACCTTGCCGGTTTCGATGCGCAGGATCCGGTACGAGGTATTGCCCAACTGGAAGATATCGCCGGCAATGCTTTCGACGGCAAAGTCCTCGTTGACGCTGCCGATGTTCAGGCTCTGTGGCTCCAGCAACACGCTGTAATCGGCGTTGTCCGGAATCGTTCCGCCGCTGGTCACAGCGGTCAGTTTGCTGCCGCGACGGCCGCGCAGGGTGCGGGTCAGGACATCGCGATGCAGATAAGCGCTGCGGATTCCCTGACGACCGTTGTAGCCCTCGGCGAGCATCTGCAACAACGCCTGAAAATGCGCTTCATCGAGGGTTGCATAGGGCGAAGCGCGACGGATCATTTCCAGCAGCGGCTGCTCTTGCCATTCCTGGCAACTGACCTCGGCGATGATCTGTTGGGCCAGTACGTCCAGCGGCGCCGTGGGGATCAGCAAGGTGTCGAGCTCACCGCGACGTACACAGTCGAGCAGGGCTGCGCATTCGATCAGATCGTCTCGTGTGGTGGCGAACAACCGTCCCTTGGGCGTGCCGCCGACCTGGTGCCCGGAGCGGCCGACCCGTTGCAGAAACGCGGCAATCGAACGCGGTGAACCGATCTGGCAGACCAGCTCGACATCGCCGATATCGATGCCCAGCTCCAGCGACGCGGTGGCGATCAGCACTTGCAGGTCGCCGCGCTTGAGCCGCTGCTCGGCGTCCAGGCGGAACTCTTTGGCCAGACTGCCGTGGTGGGCGGCCACCGTCTCTTTGCCGAGGCGTTCGCTCAAATGTCGGCTCAGACGCTCGGCCAGACGCCGGGTGTTGACGAAAATCAGGGTGGTTTTGTGTTCACGGGCCAGCGCGGCGAGCCGGTCATAAACCAGATCCCAGACATCATTGGCCATCACCGCCGACAACGGCACCGGCGGTACTTCGATACCCAAGTCCCGTGGGCGGGCATGGCCGATGTCAACGATTTCGCACGGCCGATCACGACCGACCAAAAAGCGCGACACCGCTTCGATGGGTTTTTGCGTGGCGGACAAACCGATGCGCATCAATGGCTCAGAGCATAACGCCTGCAAACGCTCCAGACTCAGGGCCAGATGACTGCCGCGCTTGCTGGCGGCTATGGCGTGGATCTCGTCGACGATGAGCGTGCGGGTGCTGGCGAGCATGCGTCGGCCGGAGTCCGAACCGAGCAAGACATAAAGGGATTCTGGAGTGGTGACCAGAATATGCGGCGCGCTTTTGCGCATGGCCGTGCGGTCTTTTTGCGTGGTATCGCCAGTACGCACGGCGGTGTTGATCTGTAATTCAGGCAGCCCCATGCGCCGCAATTGCTCGGTAATCCCGGCGAGCGGGGTTTGCAGGTTGATCTGAATGTCGTTGGACAGCGCCTTGAGTGGTGAAACGTAGACCACCAGCGTCTCATCTGGCAGTTTGCCGCCATGCTCCAGTCCCTCGTGGACCAGATCATCCAGTACCGCGAGAAACGCGGTGAGGGTTTTCCCGGAGCCGGTGGGCGCGGCAACCAGGATCGAGCGGCGCTGGCGGATCAACGGCCACGCCTGGGCCTGGGCGGCGGTGACCGACGGGAACATCGCGTTGAACCAGGCGCTGACGGCGGGGTGAAAGCCGGCCAGGGCGTTGTCCGCTGATTCGGGAAGATTCATGGGGAGATTTATGCGACTGATGGGCAGAAACTGCAAGTCATGGCCGGAATCTCCGTAGGCCTGAATATCGCTTCGCGGGCCGCCTTGGCTGGCGCCAAACCGGCCGTTCTACACTTTGCGGGTGACGGTTGCGCTGGAAACCCGCAAAATGCAACGATTCCGGCAAATGCCAACGGCAACGCCTCATGGCTTTTCCGATAAAAACCATTGTTCTACACAGACTGGGCCTGCTGACTCTATGCGAATGCGCCTTATGTTACTGGGCGGCGGAAATGCCCTTGGGCAAGCGCTGATTCGCCTCGGTGCGGAGGAAGACATCGG
>JAPLSD010000578.1 GCA_026398835.1 Pseudomonas sp. | reverse complement strand
GCCTGTCATGACTGCCCAGACCAATCGCCAATTTCTGCTCGCCAAACGCCCGGTGGGCCCGGCGACCCGCGAAACCTTCACCTATCAGCAAGTTCCGGTCGGCGAACCGGCGGCAGGTCAAATCCTGGTCAAGAACGAATATCTCTCTCTGGACCCGGCCATGCGTGGCTGGATGAATGAAGGCAAGTCCTACATTCCGCCAGTGGGCATTGGCGAAGTGATGCGCGCGCTGGGCGTTGGCAAAGTCGTGGCCTCGAATAATCCTGGCTTTGCCGTCGGCGACTACGTCAACGGTGCCTTGGGCGTGCAGGATTATTTCCTGGGTGAGCCTCGGGGTTTCTACAAAGTCGATCCGAAACTGGCCCCGCTGCCGCGCTATTTGTCAGCGTTGGGCATGACCGGGATGACCGCGTACTTCGCCCTGTTGGACGTCGGTGCACCCAAGGCCGGCGACACCGTAGTGATTTCGGGCGCGGCGGGTGCGGTGGGCAGCATTGCCGGGCAGATCGCCAAGATTAAGGGCTGCCGCGTCGTCGGCATCGCCGGTGGTCAGGACAAATGCACATTCCTGATCGACGAATTGGGCTTCGATGGCGCCATCGATTACAAAAGCGAAGACGTTATCGCCGGTCTCAAGCGCGAATGTCCGAAAGGCGTCGACGTGTATTTCGATAACGTTGGCGGCGATATTCTCGATGCGGTGCTCAGCCGCCTCAACATGAAGGCTCGCGTGGTGATCTGCGGTGCCATCAGTCAGTACAACAACAAAGAAGCGGTGAAAGGCCCGGCCAACTACCTGTCGCTACTGGTAAACCGCGCGCGGATGGAAGGCTTTGTGGTGATGGACTATGCCGCTCAGTTCGCCGCTGCCGGGCAGGAAATGGCCGGTTGGATGGCCAAGGGACAGCTCAAGAGCAAGGAAGATATCGTCGCAGGACTGGAGACATTCCCGGAAACGCTGATGAAACTGTTCAGCGGCGAGAACTTTGGCAAGTTGATGTTGAAGGTTTAACGCGATACCCGATCGTTCCCACGCTCCCGCGTGGGAACGATCGGTACTCAGGCCAGCTCAGCCACTACCGCAGCCAGCGCCTTGGCCGGATCGGCGGCCTGGCTGATCGGACGGCCAATCACCAGGTAGTCGGAACCGGCGTCCAACGCCTGACGCGGCGTGAGGATACGACGCTGATCGTCCTGGGCACTGCCTGCCGGACGTATCCCCGGGGTCACCAATTGCAGGGACGGATGCGCAGCTTTCAAAGCCTGAGCTTCCAGTGCCGAGCAGACCAGACCGTCCATCCCGGCTTTTTCCGCCAATGCCGCCAGGCGCAACACTTGCTCCTGAGGCTCGATATCCAGACCAATCCCCGCCAGGTCCTCGCGCTCCATGCTGGTCAGCACGGTCACGCCGATCAACAGCGGCTTGGGACCGGTACGCTGGTCGAGCACTTCACGGCAAGCCGCCATCATGCGCAAACCGCCGGAGCAATGGACGTTGACCATCCACACACCCATTTCTGCGGCGGCCTTGACGGCCATGGCGGTGGTGTTCGGAATGTCGTGGAATTTCAAGTCCAGGAACACTTCGAAACCCTTGTCACGCAAGGTCCCGACAATCTCCGAGGCACAGCTGGTGAACAGCTCCTTGCCGACTTTCACCCGGCACAGTTTCGGGTCCAGTTGATCGGCCAGCTTCAGTGCGGCGTCACGGGTGGGGAAATCCAGGGCGACGATGATAGGAGTCTGGCAGGCGGACATGAGTGTGCTCTCAGGCAAGTCGAAATCGGCGCGCATTGTAGCGGAACCAGCGCCACTGCGGGACCCGATGATCGGTAAATCATCCTCAACGGCGGCGCTTGCTTCAGGATAAACTCCTTGCAGTCTGGCGTGAGCGGTTATTGTGTCGAAACAGATACATTCCAGACATGCCTGCAACAATCGCCAGCGCTACCCTCGCCAGCCGCACCCCCCCCTTACAGCATCACGGCCGGACGCCTATGCTGAAGCCACAACCTCGCGGCCCATCTTTGTGGTTGGCAGCCTACCTGGCAGACGAACGTACGCATGAATACCCCAGCACCTTTCAACGACGATCAAAAAGCTGCAGCGCCAGGCGAAGACAAACGCTGGAACATTCGCGCGCTGATCGTCGACGATGATGTACCGATCCGGGAATTGATGATCGACTACCTGGCACGCTTCAATATTCACGCCAGTGGTGTCACCGACGGCGCCGCGATGCGTCTGGCACTGCAAGCGGAACATTTCGATGTGGTGGTGCTCGATCTGATGCTGCCGGGCGAAGACGGCTTGTCGCTGTGCCGCTGGTTGCGTGCCGAGTCAGACATTCCGATTCTGATGCTCACCGCCCGCTGCGAACCTACCGACCGCATTATCGGCCTGGAGCTGGGCGCCGATGACTACATGGCCAAGCCCTTCGAACCACGGGAGCTGGTAGCGCGGATACAGACCATCCTGCGCCGGGTACGCGATGATCGCGGCGAGCAGCGGGCCAATATCCGTTTCGATAGCTGGCGCCTGAACAGCGTGCTGCGCCAGTTGATTGCCGCCGATGGCCTGGTGGTGCCGCTGTCCAATGCCGAGTTCCGCCTGCTCTGGGTATTCATCGAGCGCCCACGGCGCGTACTCAGTCGCGAGCAATTGCTGGATGCTGCCCGCGGTCGCTCCATCGAGGCATTTGATCGCAGCATCGACTTGCTGGTCTCGCGCCTGCGGCAAAAACTCGGCGATGACCCGAAAGCCCCGCAGTTGATCAAGACCGTTCGCGGTGAAGGTTATCTGTTCGATGCGAGAGACATCGGCTGATGCGTTTGCGCTTCGATACGCTATTCGGCCGTCTGTTTGGCGTGCTGCTGATCGCTATCGTGCTCGCTCACCTCTTGGCGTTCTTCTGGTTTCACCATTACGGCCATCCACCACCGCCACCTCCAGAGTCAGGGGCAGCCTTCGACGGGAAGCGCCCGCCGATGCCGGAGCGCTTCGAGCAGAGGCCGCCACGGCCCTGGTTCGGGGGCCCGATCGTGCCGCTGACATTCCAGTTCATCTCCCTGATCATTGCCGCCTGGTACGGCGCCAAGTTGCTGACCCGGCCGATCCAGCGACTGAGCGCCGCGGCGGAGCAACTCAGCGAAGACCTCGACAGCCCGCCGCTGGATGAATCCGGACCAAAGGAAGCTCGTCAGGCGGCCTACACCTTCAACCTGATGCAAAAGCGCATTCGCGAACAGGTGCAGCAACGAGGCCGGATGCTTGGCGCGGTGTCCCACGATCTGCGCACGCCGCTGTCACGACTCAAGCTGCGTCTGGAACAGATCGACGACAGCAAGTTGCAAGGGCAGATGCGCCAGGATCTCGATGACATGATCAGCATGCTCGACGCCACCCTCAGCTACCTGCACGAGCAGCGCACCAGCGAAGCCCCGCAATGGATGGATGTGCAGGCATTGGTCGAATCCCTCAGCGAAAACGCCCAGGACCAAGGCGCTGACGTCCAGGCCAGCGGCCATTGCGCGCCGCTGCAAGTCCAGCCCATGGCCTTGCGCTCGTGCATCAACAACCTGCTGGACAACGCACTGCGTTATGCCGGTCATGCTCTGATCAGCCTGCAAGACAGCCGCGAACAGCTGATCATTCGCGTGATCGACCAGGGCCCGGGTATCGCCGCCGATAAACGCGAAGCGGTGTTCGAACCGTTCTATCGCCTGGAAGGCTCGCGTAACCGCAATTCGGGGGGGGTCGGGCTGGGCATGACCATCGCCCGTGAGGCCGCCGTGCGCCTTGGTGGTCAGCTGAGCCTGGAAGAAACCCCGGGCGGAGGCCTTAGCGCAGTGATTCGCCTGCCAAGATCCGACACACACCCGTAAGCCTCACACATCCAAGAGGCTGCGATCATTTACAAACGTCTGTGTGCTGATTCGTACAAATTCTACATACCTATGACAACTCCTCCCCCGAGGCTGCAGGGGCCGGTGCCTTCACCGGTTTTATCCATCCGCAGGGAGTGAGCCCATGATCGGCAGCGTCAGCAGTAACTCCAGCAATACCAGCGCCACCAGTGCGGCGTACACCGCCCGACTCCAGCAGCGTCAGAAAGAACTGTTCGCCAAGCTCGACACCAACGGCGACGGAACCGTTTCCAAGGATGAGCTGAACAGCGCCCTGGCGAAGAAAAGCGACAGCCGCGTACTGAACAACCTGAGCCAGCAATTCAGCAGCCTGGATACTGACAACAGCGGCGGTCTGAGCAGCGCAGAAATGGCGGCCATGACGCCACCAGCGTGTCCTGCCCAGGATCAGGCACCGGACACCCGGTTGGCCGACGAGCTGCTCAGCGTACTGGACAGCAACGGTGACGGCAGCATTAGCAGCACGGAATTGAGCAGCGGACTGACCAGCGCCGGCAGCACTGCCGACAGCAAGACACTGTTCGCGGCGCTGGACAAGAACAATGACGGGACCGTGAGCAAGGACGAGCTGCTTGCCGCCCTCACACCGCCACAGCCACCTCAGCCGCTGTCCAGCCAATCGCTGTTCGGCCAGCTTGACACAGACGGTGATGGCAACATCAGCGCCACTGAACTGAGCAACGCCCTGGCCACAAGCTCGTCCACCAGCACCACCGACAATGGCGTAGCTCTGCTCAAGGCGCTCGACACGGACAACAGCGGTGGCATCAGCAGCGACGAGCTGAAAGTGGCGCTGCAAAAGGGCAGCAGCCAGAGCAACGGCACCATCGATCAAGGCGCCGTAGCCGAGGCCCTGAGCAAGTTGATCGTCAGCATGAATCAGCAGAGCTCACAGGCAAACACTCTGAGTTCAAGCAAAAACCTGAACGTCGCGGCCTGACTCAGGTAAAAAACTGAAAAAAAGATCGCAGCCTGCGGCAGCTCCACACACCGCAAGATGTAACTTCGTAGGAGCCGCCGCAGGCTGCGATCTGTTCACAAGAGACTCAACTCTTGTTGTCAGGCCGCGCCTGACTGGCACTCCAATCAGTCAACAGGCTATAAGCCACCGCCAGCAGGGTCGGGCCGATGAACAGGCCGATAAAGCCAAACGCAATCAACCCGCCAAACACCCCGAGCAAAACGATGACCAGCGGCAAGGTGCCGCCGCGGCTGATCAGGTACGGCTTGAGTACGTTGTCCACGCCACTGATGATCAGCGTGCCCCAGATGCCGAGGAACACCGCCATGCCGTACTCGCCTTTCCAGGCGAGCCACGCAGTCGCAGGAATCCACACCAGCGGCGGTCCCATGGGGATCAGGCTGAGCAGGAAGGTGACGATGCCCAGCACCAGCGCGCCCGGTACACCGGCAATCAGGAAACCGATCAACGCCAGGATGGCCTGGGCTGCGGCCGTACCGATAACCCCGTTGACCACCCGCTGTACCGTGCCGGCCACCAGTTCGATGTAGTAACCGGCACGATCACCGATCAACCGTTCCAGCAAGCCATGGACAAACACCGCCAGTCGCGGCCCGTCGCGATAGAAGAAAAACACGAAGACGATGCTCAAGGTCAGCTCGAGAATCCCGCCGCCGATCTGCGCGCTGCGCGCCAGCAACCAGTTGCCGACCTGCCCCAGATACGGTTTGACCGCGAGCATCATGGCTGCGCCCTGTTGATCGATACTGTTCCAGACCCCTACCAGTCGCTCGCCGACAAAGGGAACACCCGCCAGCCAAGTGGGCGCTTCAGGAAAACCATCGACTTGCGCATCTTTGATAAACGCCACGGCGTCGCGCACATGATCGGCCAGATTGAAGCCGAGCCAGACCAGCGGAACCGCCACCAGCAACATCCAGCCCAGGGTCAAAAGAGCGGCTGCCAAGGACTCGCGGCCATTGAGCCAACGGGTCAGCAGACGCATCAGCGGCCAGCTGGCAAAAGCCAGTACCGCGCCCCAAAACAGCGCCGACCAGAACGGTGCCATCACCCAGAAACTGGCACCGAACAGCACCAGGAGCAGGATCTGCACCAACAGGCGATCATTATTGACCATGAGAAATCTCGTGAAAGTTGAACGAACCAAGAGTAGGCGAACGGCTTGGGGCTCGTTCGCCTTGAGGAAACTTATCGCAGTAATTCGATGTGCAGACCCGTCGCTTGCGCGCTACCGGTCTCCATTCGCGCCGCTCGCACACCCTGCCCGATCAGTGCCTGACGCCAGGCCTCGGCGTTAGGGCCGGACACATTGACGCGCATCGTCGTATCGAGATTCAGCCCGCGCGACAGCAAGGTCAACCAGACCGGTAACGGCTCACCGGTCAGCTTCGGAAAGTCGAGTTCGCCGGTGTCTTTGAGCTGACGCAACAAGGTTGCGGAAGTCGGCATCAATTC
>JAPLSD010000010.1 GCA_026398835.1 Pseudomonas sp. | reverse complement strand
CCTCGATGGCCTGGCGATCATGCCGACCGTCATGGTCGGCGGCGCACTGGGGATCTTCTGCTACCTGTCGGGTAACGTGAAGTTCGCCGAATACCTGCTGATCCCTTATGTACCGGGCGCGGGTGAGCTGATTGTGTTCTGCGGCGCATTGATCGGTGCCGGCCTGGGCTTTCTCTGGTTCAACACCTACCCGGCACAAGTCTTCATGGGCGACGTCGGCGCACTGGCGTTGGGCGCGGCGCTGGGCACCATTGCGGTCATCGTCCGTCAGGAAATCGTCCTGTTCATCATGGGCGGTGTGTTCGTGATGGAAACCCTGTCAGTCGTCATTCAGGTTGCCTCTTTTAAGCTGACCGGTCGCCGTGTGTTCCGCATGGCACCGATTCACCACCACTTTGAACTCAAGGGCTGGCCCGAGCCGCGCGTGATTGTCCGTTTCTGGATCATTACCGTGATTCTGGTCCTGGTCGGCCTTGCCACCCTGAAGCTGAGGTAGAAACAAGTGTCTCTGATCGCTTCTGACCACTTCCGCATCGTTGTCGGCCTCGGCAAGAGCGGCATGTCCCTGGTTCGCTTCCTGGCGAATCGGGGCGTGTCGTTTGCTGTGGCCGATACGCGGGAAAATCCACCGGAGCTGGCCACGCTACGCCGTGACTATCCGCACGTGGAAGTGCGTTGTGGCGAGCTGGATGTCGAGTTCCTGTGCCGTGCCGACGAGCTCTATGTGAGCCCGGGCCTGGCGCTGGCGACACCGGCACTGCAAGCCGCAGCGGCCCGTGGCGTGAAGCTTTCCGGTGATATCGAGCTGTTCGCGCGTAACGCGAAGGCGCCGATTGTCGCCATCAGCGGTTCCAACGCGAAAAGCACCGTCACCACGCTGGTCGGCGAAATGGCTGCAGCTGCCGGCAAGCGTGTGGCTGTCGGCGGCAACCTCGGCACGCCAGCGCTGGATCTGCTCAGTGACGACGTCGAGCTGTACGTGATGGAGCTGTCGAGTTTTCAACTGGAAACCACCGACCACCTCGGTGCGGAAGTCGCCACCGTATTGAACATCAGCGAAGACCACATGGACCGATATAGCGGTCTGCCGGCGTATCACCTGGCCAAGCACCGGATCTTCCGCGGCGCCCGGCAGGTGGTGGTAAATCGCCAGGACGCGCTGACCCGTCCGTTGATGGGCGAGGGGCTGCCGTGCTGGACCTTCGGTTTGAGCAAACCTGACTTCAAAGCTTTCGGTCTGCGTGAAGAGAACGGCGAGAAATACCTGGCCTTCGAATTCCAGAACCTGATGCCGGTTCGCGAGCTGAAAATTCGTGGTGCCCACAATCAGTCCAATGCCCTGGCGGCGCTGGCCCTGGGTCATGCCGTTGGTCTGCCGTTCGACGCCATGCTGTCGAGCCTGCGCACCTTTGCCGGCCTCGAGCATCGCTGCCAATGGGTTCGCGACCTGAATGGCGTGAGCTACTACAACGATTCCAAAGCCACCAACGTTGGCGCTGCACTGGCCGCCATTGAAGGCCTGGGTGCAGACATTGCCGGCAAGTTGGTACTGATCGCCGGTGGCGACGGCAAGGGTGCGGACTTCAAGGACCTGCGCGGTCCGGTCGCGGCCAACTGCCGTGCGGTGGTGCTGATGGGCCGTGACGCGGAGTTGATTGCCCAAACGATCGGCGACGCGGTGCCGCTGATCCGCGTCAATTCGCTGATCGAAGCCGTCGAACGCAGCCGGGCAGTCGCCGAGGCGGGCGACGCTGTGCTGCTATCGCCGGCCTGCGCCAGTTTCGACATGTTCAAGAACTACGAAGAGCGTGGGCAGTTGTTCGCCCAGGCCGTGGAGGGCTTGGCATGAGTTTCGAAAATATCATCAAGCCATACCCATCGCCGCTCATCACCGGTCGCGGTATCGATCTCGATTTTCCGATGCTTGCCGGTTGCCTGGCATTGATCGGCCTCGGGCTGGTCATGATCGCCTCGGCATCGACCGAAGTGGCGGCGGTGCAGTCGGGCAGTGCCCTGTACTACATGATTCGCCACCTTATCTACATCGTGCTGGGCCTTGGTGCCTGCGTCATCACCATGATGATTCCGATCGCCACCTGGCAACGCCTGGGCTGGCTGATGCTGCTTGGTGCGTTCGGTTTGCTGGTGATGGTGATCGTCCCGGGGATTGGCCGTGAAGTGAACGGTTCGATGCGCTGGATCGGCTTCAGTTTCTTCAACGTTCAGCCTTCCGAGATCGCCAAGGTATTCGTGGTGATCTACCTCGCCGGTTATCTGGTGCGTCGCCAGAAAGAAGTGCGTGAAAGCTGGATGGGCTTCTTCAAGCCATTCATCGTTCTGCTGCCAATGGCCGGCCTGTTGCTGATGGAACCGGACTTCGGTGCCACCGTTGTAATGATGGGCGCCGCGGCGGCGATGCTGTTTCTCGGCGGGGTCGGGCTGTTCCGTTTTTCCTTGATGGTTGTCCTGGCGGTCGCGGCGGTGGTGTTGTTGATTCAAGTGCAGCCGTATCGAATGGCGCGCCTGACCAACTTTGCCGATCCGTGGGCCGACCAGTTCGGCGCCGGCTACCAGTTGTCTCAAGCATTGATCGCTTTTGGTCGCGGCGAATGGCTGGGCGTTGGCCTGGGTAACAGCGTGCAGAAACAGTTCTACCTGCCGGAAGCCCACACCGACTTCGTGTTCTCGGTCCTGGCCGAAGAACTGGGTGCCGTGGGTTCGTTGTGCACGGTAGCGCTGTTCGTCTTTGTTTGTATTCGTGGCATGTACATCGGCTATTGGGCCGAGAAGGCCAAGCAATTCTTCGCTGCCTACGTCGCCTACGGTCTGTCGTTCCTGTGGATCGGTCAGTTCCTGATCAACATCGGGGTGAACGTCGGCCTGCTGCCGACCAAAGGCCTGACCCTGCCGTTCCTCAGTTATGGCGGCAGTTCGTTGGTGATCTGCGGTGCGTGTCTCGGCTTGTTGCTGCGCATCGAGTGGGAGAGTCGAACCCACCTGGGCAGTGAAGAGACGGAGTTCAACGAGAGTGACTTCGCCGAGGAGCCGACTCATGGGCGCTAATGTGCTGATCATGGCCGGCGGCACTGGCGGGCACGTATTCCCGGCGCTGGCCTGTGCTCGTGAGTTCCAGGCGCGCGGCTACACCGTGCATTGGCTGGGCACGCCACGCGGGATCGAGAACGAGCTGGTGCCTGGCGCCGGCCTGCCACTGCACTTGATCAACGTCAGCGGGCTGCGCGGCAAGAGCAAATTGTCTCTGCTCAAGGCGCCGTTCGTGCTGCTCAAGGCCATCTGGCAGGCGCACAAGATCATTCGTCAGCTGCAGCCAGTCTGCGTCCTGGGGTTTGGCGGTTATGTGACCGGTCCCGGTGGTGTTGCGGCAAAACTGGCCGGCGTGCCGGTGATCGTTCACGAACAGAACGCCGTGGCCGGTACCGCCAATCGGCTGCTGGTGCCGTTGGCCGCCCGAGTCTGCGAAGCTTTCCCGGATACCTTTGGGGCATCGAACAGCCGCCGGACCACCGGTAACCCGGTGCGTACCGAGCTGTTCCTCGAAACACCGCGTCAGGCCCTGGCCGGACGCAAAGCTCGTTTGCTGATCCTCGGCGGAAGCCTGGGCGCAGAACCGTTGAACAAATTGCTGCCTGAAGCCCTGTCGCACGTCTCTGTCGAGCTGCGTCCGGAAGTGTTTCATCAGGCCGGCAAAAATCACGATGAAGTGACTGCCGAACGCTATCGCGCTGCTGGCGTCGAGGCGCAGGTGCAGCCTTTCATCAAAGACATGGCCCAAGCCTATGGCTGGGCCGACCTGGTGGTTTGTCGCGCAGGCGCGCTGACCGTCAGTGAACTGGCTGCCGCCGGTCTGCCCTCGTTGCTGGTGCCTTTGCCCCATGCGATTGACGATCACCAGACCCGCAATGCCGATTATTTGGCCCGTGAAGGCGCTGCCTTCCTGATGCCGCAAAGAACGACTGGCGCAGCGGATCTCGCTGCACGCCTGACAGAGGTTTTGATGCAACCGGAACGACTCAATAGCATGGCGAGCGCTGCTCGCCGCCTGGCCAAGCCCGATGCCACTCGTAACGTGGTCGATATCTGCCTGGAGGTGGCCCATGGTTGAGAATCAGAAAGCCATGCCGCAACCGGAAATGCGCCGCATCCGTCGTATCCACTTCGTCGGTATCGGCGGTGTGGGCATGTGCGGGATTGCCGAAGTGTTGTTGAACCTGGGCTATGAAGTCTCCGGTTCCGACCTGAAAGCATCGCCAGTGACCGAGCGTCTCGAGTCCTTTGGTGCAAAGATCTTTATCGGCCACCGCGCCGAAAACGCTTCGAGCGCCGATGTGCTGGTGGTCTCCAGTGCCGTGAACACCTCCAACCCGGAAGTTGCCACCGCACTGGAACGCCGGATTCCGGTGGTGCCGCGTGCCGAAATGCTCGCCGAACTGATGCGCTATCGCCACGGGATCGCCGTGGCCGGTACCCACGGCAAAACCACCACCACCAGCCTGATCGCCTCGGTGTTCGCGGCCGCTGGCCTGGACCCTACCTTCGTCATCGGTGGTCGACTGAATGCAGCGGGCACCAATGCGCAGCTGGGCACCAGCCGTTATCTGATCGCCGAAGCTGACGAAAGCGATGCCAGCTTCCTGCACTTGCAGCCGCTGGTGGCGGTCGTCACCAACATCGACGCCGACCACATGGCGACCTACGACGGTGACTTCAACAAACTGAAGAAAACTTTCGTCGAATTCCTGCACAACCTGCCGTTCTACGGTTTGGCGGTGGTCTGCCTGGACGATCCGGTCGTGCGCGAAATTTTGCCGCAGATCGCCCGTCCGACCTTGACGTATGGCTTCAGCGAAGCAGCTGATGTGCGCGCGATCAATGTGCGTCAGCAAGGCATGCTGACGTTCTTCACCGTGCTGCGCCCTGATCGCGAGCCGCTGGATGTTTCGGTGAACATGCCGGGCAACCACAACGTACTGAACTCGCTGGCAACCATCGCCATCGCCACTGACGAGGGCATCAGCGATGAAGCCATCGTTCAGGGCCTGTCGGGCTTCCAGGGCGTCGGTCGACGCTTCCAGGTCTACGGCGAACTGCCAATCGATGGCGGTAGCGTGATGCTGGTCGATGACTACGGTCACCACCCGACCGAAGTCGCCGCCGTGATCAAAGCCGTGCGCGGTGGCTGGCCGGATCGGCGTCTGGTGATGGTTTACCAGCCGCACCGTTACAGCCGTACTCGCGACCTGTACGACGATTTCGTCAATGTGCTGGCCGACGCCAACGTCTTGCTGCTGATGGAAGTCTATCCGGCCGGTGAAGAGCCGATCCCGGGTGCCGACAGCCGCAAGCTGTGTAACAGCATCCGTCAGCGCGGTCAGCTGGACCCGATCTACATCGAGCGCGGTGTCGACCTCGCGCCGCTGGTCAAGCCGCTGCTGCGTGCCGGTGACATCCTGCTGTGCCAGGGCGCCGGTGACATTGGCGGTCTCGCACCAAAACTGTTGAACAGTCCGCTATTCGCGGGGGCCGTTGCTGCTGCCGGTCCGGGGAAATCGAAATGACTGCTGCCTACGCCAACCTGTTCTCGACGATCGAGGCGAAAGACTTCGGCCGCGTCGCCGTGCTGTTCGGTGGCAAAAGCGCCGAGCGTGAGGTGTCGCTGAAAT